>CBFGIH010000039.1:0-3632 GCA_965648775.1 Caldifarciminota bacterium
ATTTCATCGGTAACAAGCGCAAGCTCAAGACTGAGATTCTACCGGTGCTGGCCGAATGGATGGAACAAAAGCGTCACCCCTTCACCTTCATTACCCAGACCTCAATAGAACTGGCGGACGATGAGGACCTCATGCGGCTCATGACCCAAGCGGGTTTTGACACGGTGTTTGTCGGTGTAGAAACACCGAATGAAGAAAGCTTGCAGGAATGCGGCAAACGCCATAATCAGCATCGTGACCTGATGGCCGGGATCAAGAAGATGCAGGCCGTCGGTCTGCAGGTCATGGGTGGTTTTATCGTCGGCTTTGATCACGATCCCGTGACGATTTTTGAACGACAGATAAGATTCATCCAGAAAAGCGGCATCGTTACGGCCATGGTCAGCCTCTTAAACGCTCTGCGCGGCACCAAACTGTACCAGCGTTTGAGCCGGGAGCAGCGGCTCGTGGCCGAAGATCACACCGGCAGCAGCATTGACTGCGCGATTAATTTTAAGCCCCGCATGAACCAGGAAAAACTCATCGCGGGTTATCAGCGGATCACCAAAACGCTATACACGCCCAAATATTATTATGAGCGTGTCCGGACTTTCCTTCGCCAATACCATCCGCCGACCAGGAAAGCCGGTTTCCGTGTTGATCTGCGGGCGCTGGTCGCCTTCATGCGGTCCAATATCCGGCTGGGGTTGATCGGCCGCGAACGGTTACACTACTGGCGCCTGCTTTGCTGGACCATGCTCAAGTCTCCCCGCCTGATCGGCATGTCCGTGTCCTTCGCGATTTACGGTTTTCATTTCAGGAAAATATATGCAAAATACCGTATAAAAAACGGTTATTGCGCTTAAAAAGTATACATTCTACTGACAGTCAGCAAAGTGTATACTTTTCGAGGGCTTGACTTTCCTAAAAGGTCCCGTATAATACCCTGACGTAATTACCCCTGTAGCTCAGTTGGATAGAGCGGCGGTTTCCTAAACCGCAGGCCACCCGTTCGAATCGGGTCAGGGGTGTGTGGTCAATAGCCAAGAAGCGATGGTTAATGAGATGATTAAAGGAGATTTATGAGGAATATTGAACGCGGGCACGTGAAGGAAGATGAGTTTCGTTCCCTGATCCAGAAGGTGATCAAATACATCGTGCGGCACCGCGAGAATGCGATCTGGATCGGTATTGCCGTCGTTGCCGTGATCGTATTTTTAATTTACATGTCATCCAGGCGCGTCACGATCAAGCCCGAAGCGGAGCTCATGTACACGCAGGCCATGAGCCTGGTCACGATGGGACGGCTGTCGGACGGCGAGCAGATGTTTGCCCAGTTATCGGAAAAATTCCCCTCCACCCGGCCCGGCACAGTCGCGTTTTATTACCTGGGCACGATTAAATTTTACAGTGGTCAATACCAGGAAGCACTCGATTTATTTGAAAAATACCTTTCCAAAGATCCAAACGATTACCTGCTGGCCGGATCCGCCCGTTACGCAGCGGGCTGCGCGGCGGAGGGAATAAAGGATTACGAAAAAGCGTTGAAATACTACCAGCAAATCAGCACCAAAAAGGATTCACCGTTTTATCTTCCGGCGTTATTGGCGTCGGGCCGGGTTGAAGGAATGCTGGGCAACAAGCAAAAAGCCCGGACCATTCTGGAAGAACTGCTCAAACAGGAAAATTTATCCCAGGATCTCGCCCGCGATGCCAAATTTTATCTCGGTTACTTCAATTAGCGAACGGTCTCGGAGAAGTATAAAAATAGCTTAATATCTTTATGAGCAATCTGTCGGTTGCGTTGCTCTGGCACTTTCATCAACCTTTATATGGACCGCCGGAAACAAACGTCTTGACCCTGCCCTGGGTGCGGCTGCACACCATCAAGGATTACCTGGACATGCTTCGGCATGTCCAGCAGTTTTCCGCGGTACATGTCACTTTTAATTTCACGCCTTCACTGTTAATCCAGATCAAGGGTTACCAGGATGGCACTCTGACCGACCGGCAATACGAATTGTTTCGGAAGCCGGCCGAGGATCTTTCCCTTGAAGAGCGAATTGAAATCCTCCGTGATTTTTTTCTGGCCAACTGGGAAAGGATGATTGAACCTTATCCGCGCTACTTTTCGCTGCTGCTAAAACGCGGCAAAAATATTGTTGAAGAGGAATTGGCAGCTATCGCCCGGGATTTCACAGATCAGGAAATGCGGGATCTTCAGATCTGGGCCAATCTGGCCTGGATCGATCCGCTTTTTCGCGGCGAACTCAAGGAGCTCTACGAACGAGGTAAAAATTTCCGCGAAGCGGACAAGGAAACCATTGCCCGTTGTCAGCAGAGAATCATCAATCAGGTAATCAGCGAATACCGCCAGGCAGCGCAGGCAGGCCAGATTGAACTGACTACTTCTCCGCTTTATCATCCGATTTTGCCGCTTTTGATCAACAGTGACCTGGCGCGGGCATCCAATCCCAATCTTGAGATTCCCTTTAATTTTCAACATCCGGAAGACGCCGTCAACCAAATCAAACTGGGTTTAGAGGTTTTTGAGTCTATTTTCGGATTCCGGCCCAAGGGCCTGTGGCCTTCAGAGGGAAGCGTTTGCCCGGAAATGGTCGATCTTCTGTCCGGCCTGGGCATTGACTGGCTTGCCACGGATGAGGAAATATTAGCCCGCACCATTAAGATGGTTTTTCGGCGCGATGAACATGGCGTACCAGAGCACGGAGATAAACTGTATGCTCCCTGGCAGTTTGGTTCCATGAAAATTCTGTTCCGTGACCACGTACTTTCGGATTTGATTGGTTTTACTTATAACACAATGCCGGCTGCTGCCGCCGCCGCTGATCTGCTTGGCCGCCTTCAGCATATCCGTGCTTCTCTGCCAGCCTCGGGTCGGTACCTCCTGCCCATCATTCTGGACGGAGAAAACGCCTGGGAATATTATGAAAACGACGGGTCGGCTTTTCTGGATAAAATGTATGAAGGTTTAACTCGTAATGACATCCCGACCCTGACGATATCCGAGTTCCTGGCTCAGGCGCCGCCGGCGGCATCGCTGCCGTCAATCTTCCCCGGTTCCTGGATCGGCGCCAACTTCAACATCTGGATCGGCAAACCCGAAGATCACCGGGCGTGGCAGGTCGTGCAGCGGCTGAGAAACCTTCTGCAGGCAAAAAACATCACCGACCCGGCGATATGGGATAAACTCTACGTGTTGGAGGGCAGTGACTGGTATTGGTGGTTCGGTGATGATTATCTGAGCGTATCCAGCGAAACCTTCGACGATTTGTTCCGCCAGAATGCCCTCTGGCTTTACAAGCGCATCGGCGAAGAACCCCCGCCCGAACTTTTTTCTTCTTTAAATCAGCGCGCAACTTCTCAACCGGTTTTGCCCATTGATCGGATACAGCCAACCATCGACGGCGCATTGACTTATTTTTATGAATGGTATAACGCCGGCTTCATTGATCTCCGGCGGCTGGGCGGAACCATGCATCGTTTTGCCGGTCTATTTTCCGGCATATATTTTGGTTTTGACGAGCATTATCTTTACATTCGCTTTGACATCATTAACCATGACATTCTGGTTTACAAGTATACAATCCGTTTTTACCGGCCGGTTGAAAAAACCGTGTCCTTGCAGGACA
>CBFGIH010000039.1:3642-9865 GCA_965648775.1 Caldifarciminota bacterium
AATCTTTTACCGGGTGAACACGATCGGTGAGGTTCGTATTGCCCGCACGGCGCTGGCCATCGGCGCCGATGGTATCATTGAGTTTACGATCAGCGCCCAGAAAGAAGGGATTGAAGTCGACCGCACTCCCCTGCTGCGTTTTTCCACCCAGCTCTCCGACGCGTTGCTTCATAACTGGACCGTGTAGATGATTTGAGGGAATGACCCGGTCCGAGGGGAAACCGGATTAGATGGATGGGCGAGCTAATGCGCAGCTGATTAAAAAACACAACTGGATCACATACCTATTGGTTCGCTTGTGCGGACGCCGGTCCGAGTTGGAAATCGCTCTTCAACTTTATTGTTATTTACGCGGCCTTGATGACTTCGTTGATGATCCGAAAACTTCGGTTCCAGATAAAAAAATTTTCATCGCGGCCGAGCGTGGTCGTATTGACGGGCTTTATACCACGGCGAATCCAGCCGATCCGATGAACCTGGTCATTCAGTACGACATTCAACACGGCCGGCAGATGCGCGAATGGCTTCACCAGCTGCTGGATGTTTTTGAATTTGACATCCAACGAACCGGCCAACGCGTAATTTCTGGTCAGATCATGTCATATTCACGAAGGCTTTCCGAAGCTTACACGCATTTTCTCATTGCTTTTCTTGAGCCCCGCTACCAATATAACCCGCAGGATGCCCAGTTGGCCCACGCCTGCCATCTCCTGCATATGCTGCGGGATCACGAGATCGACCATAAACTCGGTTATTACAATATCGGCACGGATGAAGCCCAAAAGTATGGTTTTCAGAATGGCGCCACCAAAGGAGCAGGATTTCAGCGTTGGCTCAATGAGCGATTGAATATGATTGAGGAGTATCTGTCTGCGGGACGACAACGGCTTCAAAACCAGCCATCCTTGCGAATTAAATTGATTGTTTACCTGTATTGTCACCGCTACTGTAAAGTATTAAACCATTTACGGCGTCATGGTCTAGCGGCGACTAAAATTAAGTCAGGTCAGCCTGATCTTTTAAGAATGGCTGCCGGGTCGATTTTACTGATTATCAGCCATGCCTGGCAGCGGCTTAAACCCTGGTAGCCATTAACCGCGATTGATGATCTTGACAGAAAAAATATTACGCTTATAATAATTTATCTTTGATAACGAAAGGATTAATTGCCGATGTCGAAAAAGATGATAAAATACCAAAAGATTAGATTCATCTCTTGGAGCTTACTGGCGATATTGCTGATACCAGCCGGATTGTGGGCGGAAGAATCAGTTAATAACCCGGTGCCAACGCTTCCAGACCCTTCCGTCGAATACGATTCGGTTCTCGTGAACGCGCCGCATAACGCCCGCCATGACGCATACCGTGATGTCTCAAGAGTTAAGTGGGCCGCCTGTGGTTGTGTTGGAATTTATTTTGGCGCGGCCGCTTCTTTGCTTTTCGTGCCATCACCGCGTATCGAACGCCTATTGGGTAAAAGTCCTGAATATGTCCTGATCTATACCCGTGCTTACAAGAAAGCAATGCGCGGCCAACAATTTAAATGGGCCGCTTTGGGATGCGCGACTACCACATGCCTTGCCACGACCTTCATGATTGCGGCCGCAAGCGAAGACGCGTTCCTGGACTGCGGACCATTTATCACCTGCGGCCTTAATGACGACTGTCAAGCAATAGCGGACAATATGAACGCCTGTCTGGAAACTGGTCAGGACTGCGGAGAGACGACAAATCGATGCGGAAATACAATAAGTGACTGTGATCTGGGTTGCTCACCAGACTGCAGCACCCCGGATTGTTCACCGGATTGCAACTCTCCCGATTGTAACACCCCGTCTTGCGGTGGTTCAGATAGCAATTGCGGCAGCTCGGATAGCAACTGCGGAGGATCATCCGGCAACTGCGGTACCCGGACGGCAACGGCCAATCAGGAGTATCCGCTTCAGTAAATTGCGCCTGATTTTCGTTGCCGTATCTTTGATCATCATTTATCCTTCGTTTTTTTTCACGGACTCTTTTTCTGAATTCAATACCCTGCAGGCCGGATTCTATAAATATTCTTGTCTCCTCGATACCACGCCGGTTTTATCCGGAACTTTCTATTATCAACACCAGAAATCCTTGATTATCCGGGTTCGGGAACCGGTCAATCAATGGTTCATAATATATGACAAGCAATGTCTGCTCTATTATCCCGATGATCACCGGGCATTCCAATTTACTTCTGATCAGATTTTGGCCCTGCCCCTGGTGGAAATGTTTATCAGAGCGGCAGCGCCTGATTTTGGTCTTTCGACTTTAAATTACAACCTGACAGAAAGTGAAAAAAAAGGCGATACGATAAACATGGTCTGGTCAGCCCGATCAAATGCCCGAGCCATGCGCTGCCGGGTGACCTTTATCGGTCGTAAACTAATCATCGCGACCTGGGAAAACGCGGAAGGCAAGGCTCTGACCCGCATGCAGTTCTTTGACCATCAAGCGTATAAGCGTGCGTACCTGCCGATGACAGTGATAAACGAATACTGTGGCGATGATGATACCCTGCGGGAAAAGATCATCTACACTGATCTCCGGATTGATCAGTTTATACCCGATTCAATTACTGAATTTATGATACCACCGGATGCCCGCGTCGACACCATTCAATGGTGATTACCTTCTTTTTAGTACTCGGCCTGGCGCCGGACCTGCGCGCTGATTTTGATTTTATTCTCCAGGTCAATTCGCCGGTGCGGTATGAAGCCACCCCCCGGCCTAATGTTGATTTCACTTTCCGCCAGGTGTCGGAATTGAGATTTTGTCTTTCCGGCATGATCCGACTCTACCAGCTTTTCGTGTCTCCCCAGAGTCCACCGGGCTGCAATTTCACGCTTACCTGTTCTCATTTTATGACCCAGTCGATTCAAAAATACGGCATTTTGCATGGGTTGCTGATGGAAAGTGACCGGCTGACACGCTGCAACCACAACGGCCGCAGATATTATCCCCGTGACCGGTTGACGGGACAAGCGATTGACTATCCGATCGAAGCGTACTACCTGTTCCAGCAAAACCGCATTCGGCGCGGCAAGCCGGGGGAATGAGGATGTTGCTGTTATTCTATGCGGTTTTCCTGTTATCACCGGCGGAAGCCGAATCCCTGACCGCTAATTATTTCCGACCGGATCAAATTGTCCGTTTTGCGGATCATCTTTACCGACAGCGTGATTACCTGCGCGCGGCCGGAGAATACCAGCGCTACCTTTTCAGTTTTGACTCATTGCCGGGCAATGCGGATTCAGTGCATTTTCGAATCGGTGCTTGTTATCGAAAGGCTGGTTTCTACCAGCAAGCAATTGATCAATACCGCATTGTGCGCAGTTTACCAACCAGCAACTTGATGATGGAGGCAGTGATTCAAACCGCTTTCTGTTATTATCTGGCCGGCGAGTATGATTCAACCATGGTTAGTTTAACCCGGCCTGACTCCACGGATTGGAATCCTGAACTTTGGCGCCGGGCTCAAGAGTTGCTCAGCGTTAATTACATTATGAAGAGAGATTGGCCAGCGGCGCGTTCTCTGGTTCATACGATGGAACAAAATCCATTCACTCAGGAACTCATCAGTTTTCTTGCCGAACACGAACATTTACCCCGTAAAAACATGTATACCGCCGGCTTACTTTCCGCAGTTGTACCGGGTCTGGGTAAATTATACTGCCGCCGTGCTTATGATGCTTTCTCTTCTTTCTCGTCCATTGCCATCCTCGGCTGGCAGGCCTATGATGGTTTTCATGATGATGGCACAAGTTCGGTCAAGGGCTGGATCTTCAGTGTAATTGGCGGAATTTTTTACCTGGGAAACATTTATGGTTCAATCGTGGCTGCGGATCTCTACAATGAAGAAGGGGAGTTGACGCTGATCAATCGAATCCAGGCGCGGGTCTATGTTCATTTTGATTAACGCGTTAATTTTTTTTGTAATATCGGATCCGGTTCTCCATACCGCTGATAAATTCTTCGAGACCGGTAACTACGAAAATGCGATTACTGAATACAAGAGATTCCTGTTTTTCCATCCCCACTCTGAATCTTTAAGCTCGGTTTATTACCAGCTGGCCCGGGCCTATTTTGAATCCGGCAATTTCGCAGCGGCGATCAGGGCAGCGCAAGAAGCGTGCCGACAAGCCCGGGATGAACGCCAACGGTTTGCCTACGAGATCAAAACCGCGGTATTGGCGATCGGAGGCGGCAATTATAGTTTGGCGGAGGCGATGCTGTTAAGGCTGTCCACGGAGAATGCGGCTCCCGATCTTCTTGCGCGGGCGGCTTTTTTCCGGGCGATAGCCGGTCTTTACGCTTACAAGTGGCGGACCGCCCGTGAAGCGTTTGCCGAATATTTTGCCCTCCAACCCGATTCAATCCAGGCCGCTCATATTGATTCCCTGCTGTTCGAGATCCAGCGTCTGAAATTAAAATCACCCAGCACGGCGGTATGGCTTTCAACTTTTTTACCGGGGATGGGACAGATCTACGCGGGCGACTGGCGAAAGGGTTTTAATGCTTTTGTTCTCAATGCCGGTTTTGCATCCTGGGTGGGATATAAGCTCGGGCACGGTTACTGGGGCGATGCGTATGTCATCTACTCTTTCCTCTGGCAGAGATACTACTTCGGCAACCGCTACCATGCACGAAAAATTGCGGAGGAATTTAACGAAGACCGGCAGCGCCTGGCCGTTAAGAAGATCCTGGATTACTTAGATAAACCCTGAACCCGAGTTTTTGTTGGCCGCCGACCGGAGAGTAAAAAAGAAAACAAAAAGGGTTGGAAAACCGAAATCCGCTTGCCAACCCCAAAAGATTTTGTGATTATTGCTCAGCGCACCACGAGCAAGCGGCGGGACCGCACACGACCATCCGCGGATAACCGGATCAGATAAACGCCCGCCGGCAGACCGGCGACATTCCATTGCCGGGTGCGCGCACCCGCAGTTTCGTAACCGTGGAAAGCAGTCGCGACAAAGCGGCCTTCGGCCGTATATACATCATAATCGCTGAGCAAGATGTCAATGTGGCCATCACCTTTCCAGTCCGTGAAACAAAAGCGGTTGCCATAATAGAAATCAATCACGCCGCCCGTGTTGAAGAAAAGTGAGTCTTTGCTTTTTTGGATACAATTTGAAATAAAAGTGTAACGAAATAATATCAACTATATTATCTATGCCGAGAGGGGGAGTCGAACCCCCACGCGCCTTTCAGCACTGCGGATTTTGAGTCCGCCGCGTCTCCCAGTTCCGCCATCTCGGCAGCTAAAGCTATTTACCTATGTATCAACGATTTATTACGCACATACCGACGGACTGCAAAATCAAGATTTTTCCCGTATACAGAACACGGGATCTACGACCCCCCCCCCCCAACGCAACCGGGGTCTTCGAGAGTCCGCCGCGTCTGCCAGTTTCGCCATCTCGGCGTCATTAAAATTCAGCAGTTTCTGCATTTTTACTTACCAGCGGATAGTGCCTGGGCCAAATTTGTGCCATTTTCGGCATTAAAATCAGGCGAATCCAACCGGTTAACTGCTTCTTTGAGTACTTGGTTGGTGAGGTGGCTATACCTCATCGTCATGGCCAGTGTTTTATGCCCAAGCAATTCCTGTATGGCCCGTAATCAGGGACACCGGCTCTCCTGGCCGCCCTTTTAAATCCCCAGTATATGTTCTTGTAAGGCCTGCCATCAGGATGAGAGAATACATACTGATCAGGGAGTTGAGGTCCTATTTTCGTGAGGGTATCGTGTACTTTGTGATTTATGGGGATGGTCCTGGTTTCGTGGTTCTTTGAGTTCCTAACGGATATGTAGAGGTCCTTCAGGTTGACATCCTGCCAGCGTAGGTTGAGGATCTCGCCCAATCTCATCCCGGTGTGGAGGGCAAAAATTACTATCGGTTTAGTATATTCCGGGCAGTATTGTAGTAACCTGGATTCCTCGTCATCCTTCAAGCAGTAAGTCCTGCCGGGCTTTTCGCGGAATTTCCTGACTTCCTGCAGTGGATTGCCTTGCATATATCCCCACTGCCTGGCCTTTGTGTACATGTGCTTGATGCATGATAACTCGCGGTTGATCGTGGCAGGCTCTACCTCGTCCCGGCGTTTGTTCTTGTATTGCTCAAGGTCATGGGCAGTAATTACGGTAATAAGTTTTCCGTTGAATTCGGTTAGTAGGTTCTTTATGCTTGTGC
>CBFGIH010000040.1:0-9802 GCA_965648775.1 Caldifarciminota bacterium
AGGCGGATGATCCTTTCCAGCGATGGGTGGGAAAAGTCGCCCACGCGGGGTAGAGCCCGTGTAGCCGGCGGATAATCGCAGTAAGAGGTTACGCCCACAAGCCGGTCCTGGCCGCCGATGGCGAAGAGAACCTCGGTCATGCCCGGCGATAGAGAAATAATGCGCCGTCCCGCCCTGGCCGCCGGTTTTTGGCAGGCCAGGAACAGCCCCAGGTAAAGCGCAGCGGGAATAAGCAATGCACCGGCGCAGAACTGTTTCATCTGATGTTTGGACACAGCGCGGTGATCGGCGATTCCATCTCCGGCATCAGCCGTTTACCAGAACAGGCAGCTCTTTTTCAGTTGCCGGGTTTTGTCGTTGATTTTTTCTTTGGTTTCTTCAATTTCCTTATTGACACGCGCGCGCATTTTATCCAGGATTGCGCCGCGATCCAGGAATTCCTTGAGTTCCTTTCTGAAGCCGCTGATTTCCAGTTCGCTCAGCTTGGAAACCAGCGGCGCAGTTTTGCCCCGGCCAAAGGCACCCTTGTAATTTTGCTTCAACACCATTTCCCGGGCGCCGGCCAGGAGACTCTTTACCCGCAGTTTGCCCTCATAGACTTTGAACTGGCTGGAACCGTCCTTTTCCACATTGGTCTGGAAAGTGGTACCCCGGATATACGCCTGCGCCACATCGGTCCGTACTTCATACTGGTCGTTCTTTCCCATTTTGGTAACCTTGGTCACGACTTCGCCCAGCGAGGCAAAAATGCGGTGAAAAACACCCTTGGTGGTTTTTTCTTTGCGATCGATCCGCAGACAGGAATTGGGCGAGAGACGGACCAGGGAGTAATTTTCAAACTGAATTTCACAGACGGACTGGCCGCCGGTCGAGACGACATCATTGACGGCTAGTTCTGTATTAAGCTGGCCACTGTAGGTGACCCCAGCCCGTTGGACCGTCACGGTGCCGGATAGGTATGAGATCTTTGCCGTCACATCAGCATTGAACAATAGTAACGGCAGGATCGAAGCGATGATGATCATTGTTTCCTCCTCGGTGAACGTGTTTCCAGAAATCGTTCCCAGCAGGAACAGTATTCGGCGCGGTTAAGTGATTCCGGCCGGTCAGGGCGCGCGGTGAACCGAAGGAATTCGGATAACACCTTATTTTCCTGGGCGGCCTGCAGGTAGACCATGGGCAGGCCGGCGGCAACAACCAAGGCCAGGACCAGGTAAGAATCATAACCCAGGGCCAGGGATAATAAAATCAAACTGACCGAATGATGAAAAGGGAAAACCGCGCCGGGGTTGTCCGGCGGTTGCCGGTGAAAACGGCACCGCAGGACCACGGCCGCGGTCAAAAGTATGATGGCTGCTATGGTGGTCAGGGGATACAGGCCGATTTGAAAACGCGTCCACCAGATGACCGTGGCCAGACCGATGATGAAAGATGCGTAAAAACACAAAGCCAGGCCGGTGCGCAGCAGCAGCATGAAAAAAGTTCGGTCGTAGAGCTCAAGCGGTATTAAGCCAGATTGAAAAAAGAGGTGTCGTTCGAAATATTCGGTGTCGAGCCAGAGAATAAGAGCCAGGGTATAGAGATAGATTAACCAACGGCCCGAAACGGACAAAAGACTATTATAAAAGAACAAAGCCGCATAAATGGTTATGAAGACCAGCCAGGCCAGTCGTTTCCAGGGAAAGACGCGCGGAAAATTACCGCAGGAGTAAGTCGAGTACATAAACACCCTCGGGATCTGGGACCAGGGCCGGTGTATTTTTGTCCGGCTGACCGCGCATCAGATACTGGTTAGCTGCCTGCCATTTTAACAGGCTGTCGCGCGGAAAAACGCCTTTTTTCAACCGCACGGTTGCGTCCACAGCAAGCAAAAGATCGCGGAGATTAAAATCTGCCGGTGCGGTATCGGCAAGAAACATGCGGCCGGGATAGAGGATCGTATTGACGCCGGCCGAGCGCGCCAGCCGGTCCAGAATGAATTCAGAAAAGGACGGCGCGGTCATACTGAATTTCGTGTTTAGGGTATCGTTGAGTCGTTTTATGAACGCGGCCGCGCGTGCGTTCCAGGTTGGATCCGGTCTGGTCTTGATGCGGGAGAGGCTGGTGTCCTGGAGCTCCCGTCGTCGAACCAGAAAATCGATCCGGACGGGTGGTTGACGCAGGAAACGTGGTTCCATGACCAACAGGATATCGGTTCTTTCTTTGATTACCGAAAGTGTAATTTGATCCTGGATAGACAGGGTTTCGGCATCGGCGCAGACCGCGCCGAAACGGATTCCATCGTAATTTTTTATGCGGTAACCCAGGTTTCGGCTGATCGTGAGGAATCGCCGGTCAGGCACTGGTACATCCGCGATGACAAAATCAAGCGGCAGGCTGTCCAGCAGGTCATACAAGCCGAGCCGCGATAAAAAAAGAGAATAACCAGCATTGTGGTTCTCAAGGCGTCCAATTTTGAGACCATCACGGGTAAATAAGCCGGTGATGATCGGTTCGGGCCGGGCCAGGTCAGCCAGGATCGACGCGAGATAATACACCTCAATTTTTTTTCTGGCACCCGGCGAGGGATGCCTGGGGCAGTTCAGAAGCAAGATAATAAAAAAAAGCAGGAGATAACGGCGTTTCATGCCAGATTATAAATAATTAAGCGGTGGTGTCAAGGGAGCGGGCAGAGGGTCAAGTCAGGGATGCGAACCCGGCATGCGGGTCTGACCACTGCCGAGCGGGTCGTTTCCTACTTCAGGTCGTCGGCTTGATCAGAATCAGAACCGGTTTGATTTTCGGACGTCGCCAGGAATTCCCGGACGCACTCTTCCGCATCGGGATAATCTTCTTCCCGGACCAGCACTTCACCCCAGTAACCCTTGAGGACAGTGGGCAGGCCGTCCAGCCAGGTCGTTTCCTTCCCGCGCAGCACACACTCAATGCCCTGGCTTTTGAGCATCTCCATGATCGTGATCGCCGCAAACTCATTGGGCGCCTGGTAAACGCTTTTGAGCATGGCTCAGTATAGACTAAATGATCAGCTTGTCAAGAAAGTCCATATGGCCGAAATCGTTATCCAGGGCGATGACCGTGTTCGATCGGCTTAGGATAACCCCGTGATTTTGCCTTCGTTGTCAATGTCGATGCGCTCGGCGTTGGGGATCCGGGCCAGGCCGGGCATGAGCATGATCTCGCCGGCTAATGGAACCAGGAAACCGGCGCCGGCGGAGATGTTGATGTCCGTGATGGTGATCTTGAAATCCTTTGGCCGTCCAAACCGCGCCGGATTATCGGACAGTGAACGGTTGGTTTTGGCGATGCAGACCGGCAGCCTGGTGAGTTGCAGTTTTTCGATGCGCGCCAGGTCCTTTTCGGCCTTGGGCGTATAAACGACACGGCTGGCACCATAAATCAAAGTCGCGACCTTTTCGATCTTGGTCTCGACCGGTTCATTCAGTTCGTAAAGCGGACGGGTTCCGGAAGCGCCGCGGCAGGTCCGGACCACGGTTTCAGCCAGGTCCAGCGCGCCGGCCGAGCCCTGTTCAAAAGCCCGGACCACCGAGCAAGGCACGCCTTGTTCCCGGCAGAAAGCCTGGACAACCTTGATTTCATCTTCCCGGTCTCCTTCAAACACGTTGAGCGCCACCACCGCGGGAAGCTGAAAATGGCTGATGTTCTCGATGTGCTTGGCCAGGTTGGGCAGGCCAAACCGCAGATGTTCGATGGTGCCGGCCTGGATATTTTTTTCCGGTGCGCCGCCGTGCAGTTTGAGGGCGCGGATCGTGGCCACGATCACGGCTCCTGCTACCGGGTAGCCGATGCGGCGGCAGACAATGTCGACAAATTTTTCCGCGCCAAGGTCAGAGCCGAAACCGGCTTCGGTGATCACGTAATCGCTCAATTTCAGCGCCATTTTCGTGGCGACGACGCTGTTCGTGCCGTGGGCGATGTTGGCAAACGGCCCGGCGTGGATGAATGCGGGGGTCTGCTCGATGGTTTGCACTAAATTGGGCTTGATCGCGTCCTTGAGCAGGGCGGCCATGGAACCACAGACCGCCAGGTCGCCCGCGTGGACGGGCTGGCCATCCAGGCGGAAAGCAACGAGCATGCGGCACAAGCACTCTTTCAGTTCGGCGATGGATGTGGCCAAGGCCAGAATGGCCATGACCTCGCTGGCGGCGGTGATGATGAAACCATTTTCGCGGGCCGGGCCATTGGTCCGGCCGCCCAGGCCGACCACGATGCTGCGCAAACTGCGGTCGTTCATGTCCATGGTCCGGCGCAGAAGGATTTCCCGTTCGTCGATCATTAGTTGGTTGCCGAAATGAATGTGGTTGTCCAGGGCCGCGGCCAGCAAATTGTGCGCAGCGCTGACCGCGTGGATGTCGCCCGTGAAATGAAGATTGATATCTTCCATGGGCAGGACCTGGCTGTAACCACCGCCCGCCGCGCCGCCCTTGATGCCGAAGACCGGGCCCAGCGACGGCTCGCGCAGGGCCACGATCGATTTTTTCCCCAGCCGGTTGAGGGCCATGGAGAGGCCGATCGCGGTCGTAGTCTTGCCCTCACCCAGGGCGGTGGGCGTGATCGCGGTCACCAGGATCAGTTTGCCGTCCGGGCGGTCAGCCAGCCGGCGGAAAAAACGCAGGGAGATTTTTGCTTTGTAAACACCGTAAGGCAGGATATAATCATCCTCAATGCCGAGCCGGGCTGCGATTTCGCGGATGGGCAGCAGGCGCGCGCTTTGTGCGATTTCAATGTCGGATTTCATTAAACCTCCTCGGTACGCTCCGCTAAATAGCGTCAGACCTTATTCTTCGCCGTTCGCCCTTGCGGTCAGAGGGGACGAGGCGGTAAAATTCGTTTTTCAAACGCAGCGAATTGGACACGACATTGATGGAACTCGCGGCCATGGCCAGCTCGGCAACCAGGGGATGCAGGAGGCCGAACACCGCCATGGGTACTGCGAGCAGATTGTAGAATAGTGCCCAGAAAAGATTCTGATGAATTTTCTTGAAAGTCAAGCGGGACAGATCAAGCGTGGTCAAAATTCCTCGCAGTTCACCGCGGATCAGAGTGATGTCCGCGGTTTCCATCGCGATATCCGTGCCAGTGCCCAGGGCAATGCCGACATTGGCCTGCTTGAGCGCCGGCGCATCATTGATGCCGTCGCCGACCATCGCCACCAGGCCGGTTTCCGACTGCAGTTTTTTTACCGCCGCCTGCTTTTCCCCGGGCAGAACATTGGCGACGATCCGGTCAAACCCCGCCTGGCGGCCAACGGCCCGGGCCGTCGGCTCGTTATCGCCGGTGAGCATGATTAAATTGAATCCGCGACGTTTCAGCTCCTTCACGGTACTGATTGCATCTTCCTTGAGCGCGTCTGCGACCGCCAGGGCACCGGCGGTCTGTCCGTCAACCGCGACCAGGATGACGGTTTTTGCTTCGTGCGTCAGCACCGAGACGCGGTCCATTAAAAAATCAAGGGGGACGCCCTGGGCCTGGAACATTTTCACGCTGCCCGCCATCACGGCTTTTCCATTGATCAGCCCTTTGATCCCCTGACCGGGCACGGCGGTCAAGGATTCGGGTGCCGGGTATTGAATGCCCCGGTTCTGGGCGCAGGCGACCACGGCCTGGGCCAGGGGATGTTCAGAGCCTGATTCCAGGCCGGCGGCGTAATTTAAAAGTTCTGTTTCCGACATTCCCGGCGCCGGGATGATATCCGTCACTTCGGGTCGGCCACGGGTCAGCGTGCCGGTTTTATCAAAGACAAAGGCCCGGACACTGGTCAGTGTTTGCATGGCGCCGCCCGAGCGAAACAGGATACCATGCCGGGCGCCCAGACCCGAACCGACCATGAGGGCAGTCGGCGTGGCCAGACCCAGGGCGCAGGGACAGGCGATGACCAGGACCGAAACCGCGGCGGAAAGCGCTTGAGAAAAAGGTGATAAATCAGTTCTTACCCAGGGCACCAGCGCCGCGGCCCAGGTCAAAAACGTTCTTAAATAATCACCCAGCAAAAACCATAGAATAAAGGTCAAAACCGCCACCAGGAGAATGATCGGTACGAACCGGGCGGTGACGCGGTCGGCAAATTCCTGAATCGGAATCCGGGAGCTTTGACAGGATTCAACGAGATGAATGATCTGAGCTAAAAAAGTATCCTTACCGGTGCGGGTGACGCTAACGCGCAGTAGTCCCTGCAGGTTGATCGTAGCGCCGATGACGGCGTCACCGGCCTCTTTCCGGACAGGCCGGGATTCGCCGGTCGCCATGGATTCATCAACGCGGGAAGAACCGCTGATCACTTCACCGTCGGTCGGTATTTTTTCTCCGGGCCGGATGATCATCAGATCACCGGGTTGCAGCTGTTCGACCGGCACTTCAATTTCCTGCCCGTTTTTTAAAATCCGGGCGTTACGGGCGCCAAGTTCAATCAACTGTTTGACCGCCTGCGAGGCCTGGCCCTTGGCCCGGGCTTCAATATAACGGCCGGTTAGATGAAACGCCATGATCATGCCCGCGATACCGGCGTAATTGGCTACTGGCAAGCCGGCAACTTGCAGAATGCCGGATAAGAACGCCGCGAGCGTGCCCAGACCGATGAGTACGTCCATGGAAGCACTGCCGCCGCGGACAGAATGCCAGCCAGCGCGCAGGGTTGACCAGCCGGGGAAAAACAGCAGGCCACCGGCCAGAAGGATCATGAGCTCATGCCGATAAGGAAGATGAAATCGGAAAAGCATCTCCAGCGCCATCAGGCCGATCAGCGGCGCGGCCATGGCCCAGGCCCTAATCAGCCGACGCCGGGCCTGCCGCCACTCGGCCGCAGCGTCATCCGCAGCTGATCCGGGTTCAGCCACGGCGTAACCCGTATCACGGATAGTTTGTTTAATCGTTTCCAGGCCGATGAGGCGTCGATCAAATTCAATGGTGACTTTATCCGCGGCGTAGTTGGCCATGACTTCTTTAATACCGGGCAATTTTTGCACCGCCCGCTCAATGATCCGGCTGCAGTTAACGCAGGTCATGCCGTTGACCGGCAGGATGATTTTCTCCCACCGCTGCTTTGGTTTCATAACATTTAGACCGTCAATTTCATTATAAATAAAGCAGCCGATGAAGTCAACGGCCGGCCATGCATTTACATCTTGATTTATCGGGTTTTATCGTTATAATTGACACAGGATAAGTCATAAACCTAAGGAGGAAAATGAACCGCCGTTTAATTACTTCTGAATCAGTTACCGAGGGGCATCCGGATAAAATCTGCGATCAAACATCGGATGCCATTCTGGATGCGTTGCTGGAAAAAGATCCTTTCTGCCGCGTGGCCTGCGAGACCGTCACCACCCGCGGTTTGATTTTCATCACCGGTGAAATAACCACCAATGAATATGTTTCCATCCCCGATTTGGTCCGCGGCCTGCTCTACGAGATCGGCTACACCGAAACCGAGATGGGCATTGACGCAGCCACCTGCGCCATCATCACTTCCATTCAGGAACAGTCGGGCGACATCGCGCTGGGCGTGAACATCGGCGGCGCGGGCGACCAGGGCATGATGTACGGTTATGCCTCGGACGAAACCAGAGAACTGATGCCCATGCCGATCATGCTCGCCCATAAAATGATGCGCCGGCTGGCTGAGATCCGCAAGGGCAACATCGTTGATTATTTGTATCCGGACGGCAAGTGCCAGGTCACGGTGGAGTATGACGGCGACCGGCCGGTGCACGTGGACACGATTGTCCTGTCGGCCCAGCACCACGCCGAGATCAAGAATGAAAAACTGCACGCCGACCTGAAACAGCTGGTGATCAACGAGATCATCCCGGCCGAGCTGCGCGACGACAAGACCAGGATTTTCATCAATCCCACGGGCCGGTTCGTGATCGGCGGGCCCCAGGGTGATTCGGGCGTGACCGGCCGCAAGATCATTGTTGACACATACGGCGGCGTCAGCCACCACGGCGGCGGCTGTTTCTCGGGCAAGGATCCGACCAAGGTTGACCGCTCAGCGTCTTACATGGCCCGCTACGCGGCCAAGAATCTGGTGGCGGCCGGCGTCTGCCGCCGCGCCGAAGTCGCGCTGGCCTATTCGATCGGTATTGCCGAGCCGGTGGCGATTTATGTCAACACCTTCGGCACCAGCCGGATTGACGAGACGAAAATTCCCGTGATTCTCAAGAAACTGTTTGATTTCACGCCCCAGGGCATCATTGATAAACTCAACCTGCGCCGGCCGATCTACAAGAAAACTGCTGCTTACGGTCATTTCGGCCGCGAGGAGGAGGGGTTCACCTGGGAATTATGTGATATGGCCGAGGCGATCAAGCGCGAAGCCAATCTGTAAGAATCGGGATTTTGGAATCAGTGCTTCGAAAATAATAAAAGGAAAATATGAACTACCGTGTTAAAAACATCAAACTGGCTGCTGATGGTTTCAAGCGGATTGAATGGGCGGAAACGAAAATGCCGGTGTTGAGGTTGATCCGCCACCGCTTTCAGAAAGAAATACCCCTGCGGGGCCGCCGCATCGGTTGCTGTTTGCACGTCACGACGGAAACCGCCAATCTCATGAGCACGCTGACTGCCGGTGGCGCGAAAGTTTTTCTTACCGCTTCCAATCCCCTTTCCACCCAGGACGACGTGGCCGCCGCCCTGGCCCAGCAGGGAGTGGGTGTTTTCGCGATCAAGGGGGAATCGCGCCGTCAGTATTATGAACACATGGACCAGGTGCTGCGACAGCAGCCCGAGATCCTGATTGACGACGGCGCGGACCTGATATCCACCGTGCATAAGAAACGAATCAAGGGGATCCGGGGCGGAACCGAAGAAACCACCACCGGTGTGGTGCGCTTGAAACAAATGGACCAGGACCGGGTTTTGCAGTTCCCGATCATTGCGGTCAATGATTCGTTGACCAAGCATCTGTTTGATAACCGCTACGGCACGGGCCAGTCGACGATTGATGGCATTCTCCGCGCGACCAATATTTTGATCAGCGGCAGCAATTTCGTGGTCGCCGGCTATGGCTGGTGCGGCCGGGGGCTGGCCATGCGGGCGAGGGGCATGGGCGCAAATGTAATTGTCACTGAGGTTGATCCGGTCAAGGCCCTGGAAGCACGCATGGACGGTTTTGAGGTGATGCCCATGATTCAGGCCGCGCCCCTGGGCGATGTTTTCGTGACCGTGACCGGCGACATCAACGTGATCCGCAAAGAGCACATTCTGAGAATGAAGGACGGTGCCATTTTTGCGAATTCCGGTCACTTTGATGCGGAAATCGACAAGGCCGGTCTGGATGCTATCACCCGGAAAAAAAGAATGATCAGAAATTTCTGCGAAGAACGCATTTTGCGGAACAGCCGCCGCGTCTACCTGCTCGGTGAGGGTCGGTTGATCAACCTGGCGGCCGCGGAAGGCCACCCGGCCATGGTCATGGACATGTCCTTCGCCAACCAGGCGCTGGCCGTGGAGTACCTACTAAACCATCCCAGGCTAAAGAACCATGTTTTTTCCCTGCCGCCGGAGATTGATCAGGAGATCGCGTCGCTCAAGTTAAAATCGATGGGCATCAAGATCGACAAGCTCACGCCGGAACAGGTGAAATACCTGTCGTCCTGGGAAACGGGAACGTAAAACAAAAGCCGCCGTGCCAACCGTCTTGGCTCGCGTACGCGCGTCAGGATTTTATTAAACAGGGTTTAAACACCGGGCTGCAGGTTGCTCGGCATTTTTCCAGGCGACGAAATAAAATTAAACCCAATAACATCAAAGCTTATAAGGTGTTTTTTTGTTTTCTCGAACG
>CBFGIH010000041.1:0-8679 GCA_965648775.1 Caldifarciminota bacterium
CTTTTTGCCCGCAAGACCAATTTACACACAATAGTATACACTACCCGTTGCTTGACGAAGTTGACAATAACCGGATATTTGCTATAATAAATTCTATGTGCGGCATTATCGGTTATGTGGGTTCTCGGGACGTGGCGAGTGTTCTGCTGGGCGGCCTCTGGCGCCTGGAATACCGGGGTTATGATTCCAGCGGTATCGCCCTGATTGACAACGGCGAGCTGGCCATCCGCAAAGTACCGGGCAAATTGAGCGAACTGGCCAATCTGCTCAACCGGGAACCGGTAAAAGGCCGCATCGGCATCGGGCACACCCGTTGGGCGACCCACGGCCGGCCCCAGGAAAAAAATACCCATCCGCTGGTCGACTGCAATGACGAGATCGCCATCGTGGTTAACGGGATCATTGAAAATTACATTAACCTCAAGGATGAACTGGAAAACCGCGGTCATCTCTTTCGTTCCCTGACCGATTCGGAAGTCATTATCCACTTAATCGAAGAACACCTGGATCTTGGTCTGTTCACGGCCGTGCACCGGATTCTGCCCCGGCTCAACGGCAGCTACGCCTTTGCCGTGATCAGCACGCACGAACCTGATCAGATTGTCTGCGCCCGGCACGACGCACCCTTGATCTGCAGCGTCCGGGAAGACGAAGCGGCTCTGGCTTCGGATTTTTCCGGTATCCTGTCGATCTTCAACCAGGTCATTGACTTGCCCAACAGCTCAATTGCCGTGATCAAGCCGGGCGTCTGCCAAGTTTTTGACCGCGATGGTCAGCTCCTGAATGTACCCCAGCGTCAGATCACGATCAAGATCAAAGACATTGGCAAGGAAGATTATCCGCATTTCATGCTCAAGGAGATTTTTGAGCAGCCTAAAATCATTCAGGCGATCATTGATTCCCGGATTCGGGATTCAAATATCCACCTGGGCGAGGAAGTGAATCTCACCGATGTTGAATTTCGCAAGATCAATCGCATTCTCATTCACGCCTGCGGCACCTCCTGGCACGCGGGTGTGGTGGGCAAGTACATGATTGAGCGTTTTGCCCGGATCAGCACCGAAGTTGACATTTCCAGCGAGTTCCGTTACCGGGATACCGTGCTGGACGGCAACACGGCGGTCATCGCCATCAGCCAGTCCGGGGAGACCGCGGACACCCTGGCCGGCTTGCGCGAGGCCAAGGCCAAGTTCTTGAAAATCATATCCCTGGTCAACGTTCCCCATTCCAGCATTCACCGCGAATCCGATGGCAACATCGCCATCATGGCCGGTCCGGAAATCGGGGTTGCTTCCACCAAGGCCTACACGGCCGAACTATTGAATCTGTATTTTTTCAGCCTCTATCTCGGCCGTTTGCGCGGATTCATCAGTCAGAAAGAGCTGGACTCGCATTTGACCGCCATTAAACAACTTCCTTATCTGCTTGACGATATTCTTCAGCATACCGAACCCATTATGGAGATCGCGCAGCAGTTTTTTAACGCCCGTGATTTTTTATTTCTCGGCCGCGGCATCAATTATCCCACCGCCCTGGAAGGCGCCCTGAAATTGAAAGAAATTTCCTACATTCATGCCACTGGTTACGCCGCCGGCGAGATGAAGCACGGGCCTATTGCCCTGATTGATTCCCGCATGCCGGTTGTCTGTATCAACCCGTTTTCCAGCGTTTACGAAAAGATGCTTAACAATATCCAGGAGGTTTCTGCGCGGCAAGGCATCATCATCGGTCTGGTCACCACCGGCGACACTAAAACCGCCGCAGTGAGCCAACAGGTCATCTCGATTCCCCAATGCAATGAATACGCCTCGCCCATCCTCGCGGTTGTGCCCCTGCAGCTTTTAGCCTATTACATCGCCACGAACAAAGGTCTGGATGTTGACCGCCCCCGCAACCTGGCCAAGAGCGTCACGGTTGAATAACCGGTCGTTGCTGACCGCCGGTCCGCGATAAGGTAAGCCCGATGTCCGAAGTCCGGCGCGATATCGTAACCGACACCTGGGTGATCGTTGACGCCGATGAAACCCAGATTCCCCTGGTCAAGGCCGAGATTCCCGAAAGTTCCCAGCCCTGTCCTTTCTGCACCGGCAACGAACAGCTGACGCCTAAAGAAATCTTTGCGGTCCGCGAATCGAGCGCGGCTGATCAGCCCGGCTGGTCCGTGCGCGTTGTGCCAAATATCAACCCGATTCTCCGGATCGAGGGCGATCTCAAGAAATATGGCGTGGGGGTCTATGACATGGTCAGCGGTATCGGCGCCAATGAAGTGATCATCGAAACCCCCGAGCATATACGTAATTTTGCCGACCTCGCCGAGGCGCAGATGGCCCGGGTCATTGCCGTATACCGGCAGCGGATTGAGGACCTGCACCAGGACAAGCGGTTCCGCTTCATTCTGATTTTTAAAAATTATGGTCGGCTCAGCGGTGCCTCGACCATCGCTCATACCCACACGGACCTCATCGCCCTGCCCGCCACGCCCATCCGCATCAAAATGAAACTCCAGGCCAGCCGGGAATACTATGGCTACAAGGAGCGGTGTCTTTTTTGCGACATCATTGAACAGGAAACCGAGATGAAGGATCGTCTGGTTTTTCAAACGCAGCACTTCGCGGTCATCACTCCCTATGCAGCCCGTTTTCCCTTTGAAATCATTATTTTTCCGCGGCGCCACGCCTTCAGTTTCAAACTCATCACTGCCGGGGAAATCACCGATCTGGCGCTGGTTTTGAAAAAAATCTTCCAGGCCATGCAGCGTGCCCTGGGCGATCCACCTTACAATTTTGTGCTCAACGACAGCCCCAATCTGCTGCCGAGATCAGACTATTGGCAAACCATTGAACAGGACTTTCACTGGCACCTGGAAATAACACCCCGGCTGTACCGTTCGACCGGATTTGAACTGGGCACCGGTTTCTACATTAATCGTTTCGCGCCGGAACGCGCCGCCCAGATGCTGCGCAGGCACCTGTGATCAAGGCCGTCATTTTCGACCTGGACAACACCCTGGTGGATTTCATGGCCATGAAAGAAGCGGCCGTGACTTCGGCGGTCAAGGCGATGATTGACGCCGGCCTCAAGATCCGGCCCCAGGCGGCCAAGGATAAAATATACGCGATTTATCAGGAGGAGGGCATCGAGGATCAGCGGGTCTTTGATAAGTTTCTTTTTCAGCTGTTAGGCCGGATTGATTACCGGATTCACGCCGCCGGCATTATCGGCTACCGCCGCGCCCGGGAAGCCGCCCTGGTCCTGTATCCGCATGTGCAGTTGACCATGATTGAACTTATCAAGCGCGGCTTGAAATTGGCCGTGGTCAGCGACGCTCCCCGGCTTCAGGCGTGGCTGCGCTTGTGCCAGTTGAACCTGCAGAACATTTTTGATGCCGTGATCACCTTTGAAGACACCCGGCGCCGCAAGCCGGATCCGCGTCCTTTCCGGCTGGCCCTGCGCCGGCTTAAGGTCAAACCGGCGGAAGCGGTCATGATCGGCGACTGGGCCGAGCGTGATATCACCGGCGCCCGTTCGCTGGGGATGACCACGGTATTTGCCCGCTATGGTGACACTTTTGGCACGCCGGCGTCTGGCGCGGATTTCGAGATTGACGACATCATACAGGTGCTGGACATCGTGGACCAGCTGTCGCAATCCCGCCTGGTCCCA
Source organism: Caldifarciminota bacterium (assembly GCA_965648775.1). Lineage (GTDB taxonomy): Bacteria > Hydrothermota > Tepidihabitantia > SM23-42 > JAOAFX01 > CBFGIH01. Next base: position 3,664 of record CBFGIH010000041.1, read on the forward strand.
GGCGACCATAAGCAATGATCCTCTGGCTGCTGGCCGCGCTTTTGCCATTGTCCGAATATGTCATGTATCAGACCTGCGAACGCGGCCGGCTGGACACGCTCGAGGCGTATTTAAGCAAAGACAGTGCCGGTTACCATGTTCATTACGTGTCCGACCGTGTCGTCGATGTCATCCTGGACAGCACCACCCTGCAGACCCGCTATGTGAAAAAGGTGATTAAGGGCGAGACCAACGTGGAGATAATAAATGACCGGGAATACCGGGTCACCTATCTGGGTCGGGTACGGCGCTATGCAAACGATGAACTGATCTACGACCGCCACACGCTCGATTTTGCGTTTCGGGGGCTGGAGTTGAATGCCGGTTTCCGCCGCCGGATCCGGCTATCCATCCCGGAGTTCCGAATCGTGAACGCGGATCTGGAGGTGATCGGCGCCGACACCTTGATCACGCCGGCCGGCGTCTTTGCCTGCTGGAAATTGCAAATGACTCCCAGAATTCTATTTCTCAAGCGGGATTTTTTCTTCTGGTTTGAACAGGCGTATCCCCACCGGATGATAAAATTGTCCGATTCCTCGGACAAAAACAAAATGATCCTGGTGAAATACCAATCGCCGTCAGAGTAATTCAATCCGGCCAGCGCAGAATTTGATTACCCGGCGTGAAACCAAGGTTCCAGAGTTGGTTGGCTAAATCTGGCTGGCACTGGAGGTCAAATTCATAGAGTTCATACCGCAAGCGTTCATGGCGGAGGGGATTATAAAAATCTTTTAGATAAACGGGTGCGTCATTGAATTCCCAGGCTGCCAGGAGGCGGCCGCGGGCTAAAAGCAAGGGGTAATCGTCGGGGCGGCCGGGCAGAAAACCGGCGGTCAGCAGCAATACCCGTTGCTGGGCCGTAAAGCGGTTTTGCGCCCGCGCCGCGATCAAGCGGTTTTTAAACCAGCGGGGGAAATACCGGCCCAGACGAATGGCCTCGTGTGTTTCCGGCAGAAGAATGACCGCCGGCAGGTAAGCAGTGATGTTCGGCGGCACCCAGGCCAGAAAGTAGGATGTATCGGAACTGGTCAATTCCCGTTTCACCGCGGCGCCGATGTCGCGGGGAACCGACGTGCGGTAAGCGATGGTCTGTAGTCCCAGGGCGGTCGACAACGCCAGCGCGGCAACCAGGATAATCCTTCGGCCAAACGGCGCGCGGTCGAGCGCCCGGCTGGCCAGAATCGCCAGGCCGGGGATTACGGGATAAGCCAGTCGGAAGTACGGCTGGTAGAAGCCGGCGATCAATAGATAGATTAAGACAATGGCAGCGATTAAAAAATCATTGTTCCGCAGCTGAAAAAAGGACCAGGCCGACAGGATTAAAAGAACGGGTGAAAATACCGCCAGGTGAACCAGAAAAGACAGGTGATGCAGGCCAAAAAGCGAGGCATGACGGCCGGCAATGCCGGCCGGTTTGACCGCGGCCAGGTAAATGAAGGCATAAGGCAGAAAAAAGATCAAGGGCAGGACCAGGCACCATAACCACCAGCGCCGGTTTAGATCCCGGCGTGTCAGTCCGGCCTGTACGGCAAAAATGATTAAAAGCGCCGGCCCGGAATATTTGGTATACAGCGCCAGGACCGCACAAAAGCCGGCGGCCATCAGCCAGCGGGACTGCTCCCGGGTCCGGCCGGTTAAAAAAAAGGCCAGGGCCAGCCAGAAGAAAAAGACAAAAACCGCGTCACTTAATCCCGAGCCAGAAAAAAACAGAAAAAACTCGGATACGGCGAACAAGGCCACTGCCTGGTTGGCCGTGGCCGGAGAATAAAGACGCCGGGTCAGGCCGTGAAGAAGGAAAAGCGTGGCGGTAGAAAAGACGACGGTGATGATGAATAGGGAATGGGGCTGGCCCGGAAAAAAATAATTCAGGCCGGCGGCGAGCAATTGATAAAGAGGCGGGGTCTGAAAATTGAAGGGTTTGCCCGCATCCCCCAGCGTTGCCAACCAGCGTCCCTGAAGAAAAAAAACTCCCTCGTCCCAGTCAATGAGCGTAAACGACTTCAGGCGCAGCAGGCTTAACAGCAGAAATAAAAATGCAACCAGATGAACAACCGGAAATTCACGGCGGCGGTCAGAACCGGTGCCGGAACGCGGGGGAGAGGTTGGGCTGTGGTCCGCTATTTTTTCCGCCAGTAAAGAATCCGGCCGCAATTCGGGCAATAAGTGATTTCCCGGCTATGGGTGGAAAGCTCGGTCGGCAACTTCTGAAAGCAGCCGAAGCAAAAACCGTTTTCCACCGGCGCGATTGCCCGGCGATACTTTTTTTTCAGGATCTCATACTGAGCGACAATCTCCCGGGGTATTTTCTGCAACAGCTCATTCCGGGTTTTGATGATGGTCATGGTCGCTTCATCCTCGACCTTGAATCCGATCTTCTTGTATCCCGGTTCCTCCATGTCCGCCAGGAGATTATCCAGGTCAAAGAGAATCTGCAGATGCATGGATGTTATGTTAGCCATGGTTACTTCCTTTTAGCCAGGTCTTTTTCGATCTGACTGATCAGACTGATGAATTCCTCGGCGGTGGCCACGGATTCATAGTCATTCTTTTTGGTCAATTCCTTGGCCACCTGGACGATCCGGCCCAGGGTGATGAGGTAATTGTTGCCGGGATCCTGCGGCGGAGCGATAATGAGAAAGAAAAGAGAAACCGGCTTCCGGTCAATCGCGTTGTAATTGACCGGTTTGACCGTGCGGCCGACGACGATCTCAAGCTTGTCCACCGCCAGGGAACGGCAGTGCGGTACGGCGATGCCCCGGCCGATGCCGGTGGAACCGAGTTCTTCCCGCTTGAGCAGGGTGTTGATGATCAAATCAGCATCCGGCCCTTTCTTGATGGCCTGCACCAATTCAATTATGATGTCTTCCTTCTTGGTGGCTTTGATCTGCAGTTTGATGCGGTCCTTGGATAGCAAACTGGTTAAGTTCATTCAACCTCCTTCACATGCTGTCAGGACAACCGATGCCGAGCAGTTCACAACCGCGTTTGATCGTGGCGGCGGTTTGCCGGGCTAAAAACAAACGGGCCGGCGATATTTCCGGATCGTCGGTCACGATGCGGTGCCGGTCATAGAAAAAATGGAAGGCGCGGGCCAGCTCAATCAGATAATAGGAAAGCAGGTAAGGTTCGCCGAGCGCCGCGGCGTCTTCCACCACTTCGGGAAATTTGACAATGGTTTTTATCAATTGCTGTTCCTCGGGAGTGGCCAGCTGGTCAGGGCTGGCCGGAGGACAGGGCAGGCATCCTTTTTCCCGGGCGAAATTCATAAGCGATTGAATGCGGGCGTGGGCGTACTGGACGTAGTATACCGGATTTTCTTCCGTGTTTTTCATGGCCAGATCCAGATCAAAATCAAGATGCTGGGAACAGGAGCGCAGCAGGAAAAAAAATCGAGCGACATCTGCTGGAATTTTGTCCAGCAAATCGCTCAAGGCCGTGAAAGTGCCGGCCCGCTTGGACATGGAAACGGTTTTCCCGGCCTGTTTGATTTTCACTTCCTGAACAATGATCACCTTGAGCATGCCGCGGGGTTGGCCGCCGGCTTCGAGCCCGGCGGCCAGGCTGGGCACCTGGCCGATGTGATCTGGCCCGAGCACGGTGATCAGCAGTTCGAAACCCCGGCTGATTTTGTCCAGATGATAGGCGATATCCGGCAGCAGGTAAGTATACCGGCCGTCGCGGGTCACGATCACCCGGTCGCGGGTATCGCCGAAGTCGGTCGAGCGGAAATACACGGCACCGTCCTGTTCAAAGGTCAGACGGCGGTCTTTGAGCGTCTGGAGGACTTTTTCCACGGCGCCGCAGCTGCGGATGTGAGATTCCCGCTGCCAGAAGTCGAATTGCACGCCGAAGGCCTCCATGGTGCGCTGGTGATCTTGTACAAAATATTCCAGGGCGAAGCGTTTGATGTCGTCGAGGTTGTTCAATCCGCGCTGGGCGGCCTGACGGGCAACTTCGATCAGGTATGAGCCGTGATAGCCATCCTCGGGAATGACCGCCGCCTGGCCGTTCAGTTCGTGCATCCGCTGTTCCACGCTGACCCCCAACAGATCAATCTGCCGGCCGCTGTCATTCACGTAGTATTCGGCCCGGGCGTCCTCGCCGGTCGCCCGGAGAATGCGGATTAAGGCATCGCCAAAAGCCGCGGCCCGGGCGCTGACAATGTTGATCGGCCCGGTGGGATTGGCGCTGACAAATTCGACCAGGATGCGGCGCGGCGGCTGCCGGGGCGGAATATCCAGCGCGGTCGTCAGGTTTTGCAGGAGGCGTTCCCGCCGAATTTCAAAGTTGACAAAGCCGGGTGGGTGAATATGAACCCGCGCGATCAGGGAACGGGTTTCCTCGTCAGCTGCCGCAATGGTCGAGGCGATTTCCTGCGCCGTTTCCAGGGCGGGCCGGCCCGTGCGTTGGGCAATTTTCATGGCGAGGTTCGTGGCGTAATCGCCGGTTTTGTCCCGCGGCACGACGTTAATCTGGAATTCCTCGCCCGGGTAAAGGCGGTTCAACAGCGTCCGCAGGGCGGAGCGGATGGTCATGGTTGGAAATCCACGCGGGGCGCATCACCCCAGAGGCGCTCGAGTCCGAAAAATTTATGCGCCTCCGGAGAAAAAACATGGACAATGACATCAATGTAATCAAGCAGGATCCAGGAGCCGGCCTCGCGGCCTTCAACATGGTTGGGTCTTTCGCAGGCCGCAAGGTGATCGGCGATGGCGCGGTTGTGAATTTCCGTCAGACCTTCGCAAATCACGAAATAATCGGTAATGGGAGAAATGCCGCGCAGATCGAAAATCGTTATCGCCTGGCCTTTCTTGTCGTCAATGAGGCGGGCCAGCCGGCGTGCCAGTTCGCCGGCCGAGGGGGCTGAAGACTTAGAACTTTTTTTCAACATTGGGAAAGAGTTTCAGATAATCCGCGCCAACGATGATGGTGACATCCAGGTAGAGAGCGGGATCAACATCCTTGCCGATGTTGCGG
>CBFGIH010000041.1:8689-9667 GCA_965648775.1 Caldifarciminota bacterium
CACTGACCCGGTCAATGATCACGCTTTCGGGAAAGCTGTCCCGGCGGGTGCTGCCGATGCTCACGACATTGAATCCCTGTTCCCTTAAGATATCGGTGACCCGAATTGCCAGTCGTTCAACGCCGCAGCCGTTGAGGACTTCGATCCGCAGGTCGCTGTTGCGGCGGTAGATTTCATCCGGGTTCTCGCGGGTGAGGCGGTAGGCAATGGACAGGGAAAAAAGCAAAACCAGCAGGGATAAAACGATTAAAACAGCGCGGCCGGGTCGCTTCATCGTTATTTTGAGGGCCAGGAACGGTAATACCGGTTGTTTTTAATCCAGACCAAAGGACCGACGGTCTGACCGGCCGGAATCCGGGTACGGCCTTCGAGCACGGTGCAGGGCCGGATGCGGACCTGCTCGCCGATTTCCACGGAAAGGTCAATCGTGGTCGTGGCGGGATCTTCAATCCATACGCCGCGCTGCATCAGTTCGCCGAACCAGCGCTGCTTAACAATTTCTCTGACCCGGGCCAATTCCTGCTTGGTGTTGATGCCGATGATTTCCTGCTCGTCCGTGGCCGGAAGACCGACCACACGTTGCTGCTGACGCAGGAAAAAACCGACGATGTCGGTCAGGTAGTATTCGCCCTGCTGGTTATCCGCGCGAATGCGGTTCAGAGCGGCACGCAGGGGGCCGGCCTGGACCAGATAGATGCCGGCGTTGATTTCATTGATTTTTTTCTGAGCCGGGGTTGCGTCGGTTTCTTCGACAATGCGGATTACCTGGCGGCGGCGGTTGCGGATCACCCGGCCGTAACCACCGGGGTTGGTCACCCGGCCGGTCAGGAAAGTCAGCGTGGCTTGTTCCGCCTGGTGCCGTTCCAGCAAACGATCCAGCGTTGACGGTTTTAAAAGCGGGACATCACCCGAGAGAATCAGAATCCGGGGATGGCGGGCAAGTTTCAGACCGCATTGCACGGCATCGGCCGTGCCGCG
>CBFGIH010000042.1:0-9657 GCA_965648775.1 Caldifarciminota bacterium
CATCTTTGCGGCCGGTAAAATTATTTTTCAACGATTTTTCGGCATATTTAGCTAATAGGGAACGCAAATTGCGGATAGCGTGACCGGTATTTTTTGCAATACGTTTAAGATCATCGTACTCAAGCGACCAGTGTTTTTTATCCGAGTATCCGGCAATTTTAATCCGAACCGGTCCATATGGGGTGGTAATTTCCTTGATTTCACGGCTTAATTTATGTCGCTGAACCTTCCACATGCGCAAGCCCAGGGTCGTGGTTTCGTTAAAAAGGACGTCAGTTATCCTTTCTTTTTCACCTTCGCCGATTACCGTCACGACCACACCGGGCCGGGATTTTTTCATTATCACGGGGGTGAGATAAACATCCCGGGCTCCAGCCGCATAAAGCCGCTCCATCAGCAGTTCATAGTCCTGTGGATTCATGTCATCCAGATTGACTTCGATAAGCCAGGTTTCATCCCGCAGGGTTTCGTCAATCTCACCGCGGAAAACTCTCAATAAATTCGGATAATCTTTCAGCACCATGCTGCCGCTGCCAATTCCAATTCCATCAACTCTGGTAAAATTTATGGCCGGAGCAGGCTCGGCCAGCGAACTCAAGATCGCGGCGCCGGTGGGCGTGGTCAATTCTGCCGCTACGGGGATAAAATCAACCGGAAATCCTTTTAACAGCCGGGCGGTTGCAAAATTGAACGCCGGCATGCGGCCTTCCACCGTGGTAATGAAACCCGTGCCGGCTTTGGGCGGTCGCGTGTAGATCTTTTGGACCTTTAGGTAATCAATTGCCAGAAGCGCACCCGTGATATCCAGCAGGGTGTCCGCGTCCGCCAGCTCGTGCAGATGCAGATGCCGGGCGCGGTGCACTTCCTGTTCAACCTTGAAAATCCGGTTGAGAATGCGACCGGCTTGTTCCTTGATCTTAACGGGCAGGCGGCTTCGGTTTAATAGCGGCAGGAAATCATGTTCCCTGATTCTGTTCCGGATCCGAAAGGTCACGATCCGGCAGCTGACCCCACTGCGATTCACACGTCTGACCACCAGATCGTGGTCGCCGGCGAAGGCAAGCTTTTTGCGCAGGTATGAAGGATCGACGCCCAGATCAATCAGGGCGGCAAGGATCATGTCGCCGCTTAAACCAAGGATCGGATCAAAATACAGGGCCTTCATTGGCATATTGTACTTAATAAACGGATCATGGCAAGAGGTTGCTTTTGGGAATTTTTTTTCTTGCTGCGGGTGCTTTTTCCCGGACAAAAAACTGATGCATCAAGATGGACGATGCGAGATAGATGGCGCTGGTCGTGAGAAACGGTACGGTGTAGGAAAATTTTTCAATCAGCAAGCCGCCGATGTTGGCGCTTAAACCCCAGCCTGCGGTCCAGGCGATCACGAGTAAAGCGTTGGTCAAAGCCTGCTCTCCTTCTTTCACTTTCTCCATGGCGAAGTTCGTGAACAACGGCTGGGCCATGTTCATCAAAGCCGCCCGGATCAGGAAGGCCGGCACGGCCAGGGCGAGCAAACGCGTGCTGCCCATGATCACCAAAAAGGGGATGGAAAGCAGCTGAGAAAAAACCACGGTCCGGATCTTGCCGATCCGACCGGCAATCACCGGTGCCACCAGGACGCCGGTGATCATCAAGACCTGTGACAAGCTGTAATAGATGCCGATGCTTTGCGTTGAAGCATGCAGGGCATTCTGGAAATAAAGATTGATAAAAGGCACGGTGAGCCCGGCGCCCAGACCGGTTATCAAGTTGGGCACGAAGATTTTGATGATTAGGATGCGGTTGCCATGAAAGCGGAATTGATGCGACTCGGTCTTGAGGGCCGAGTGTTCCCTGATTAACAGATATGGCACGAGCGCCAGCAAAACCAGTCCGCCGAAGAGGTAAAGGGTAATCTGATATGATTGATAAGCGTTAAGAGCGCCGCGTTCAATGCGACCGGGCAGATAACCGCCCAGCAAACTGCCCAGGACGCTGGCGGCCAGGCTGGCCGCAAAATTCATGCTGAAAAGATACGGCCGCTCGCGGCTTTCGCTGTGGCGCATGAAAAAAGGCGCGGCGGCAATCTGGAAAAACACCGTGGCCAGCCCAGAAACGAGGCCCGCGATCAAGATTGTCTTGTACTGGACGGTTGAGACCTGAACCAGATACGTTACCAGCGCCACCGGTGTGGTTAGGACCAGCAGTTTTTTTATTGACCAGCGCCGGATGATCAGCGAAGCCGGGATGGCCATGATCAGGGTACCGACCGTGGTTACCGAAATGATGTTGCCGATTCGTCCCTCGGGCATGCCGATCGCTTTCAAATAAAGATTGAAAAGCAAACGGAATCCAGAAAATCCCATGCCCATGAAGAAAGTTCCGATTAGAAAGAGACGAGCATTCCGAGAAAAACGTCCGATATTTTCCCGGTAGGAAACTATCACCTGGCGGGTGCGTTTCTTGATCATCAAGGGTATAATTTCAGCCGACTCGTGCGGTGGCTTACTTGCTAAAAATGGTCCGGCCGCCGACCGACAAACGGAAAGTGGTGCTTGAAGGACCGTCGCTTGGGTCAATAACCCATACCCCGGTCTCGCCAAAAAAAGTGATTTTTTTATTGAGCCGGTGGTTCAACCCCATGCCGCCGCGGAAGCTGTATTCTCCGTTCGCCGCGCCCGAGCCAAAAACGATGGTCATCCCGATGCCGGCGTGCAGATACGGTTCAAATCCGGACATGGGCAGATAAATCAAGGCATCCAGATAGCCGGTGCGGACGCCCAGCAGAGAAATCGACCAGACCCGGCGGCTATATTCAACATTAAAAAATTCGTAGCGCAGCCCCAGACGCGGCAAGGGGTTTACAACCGCCTCGAGACCCGGCCCGAAGGCCGTGGCATCAGAGAGCAGGAGGTTAAACTTGCCACCGAGTTCAAACCGCGGTTTTGGCGCTCTGGGCTGGCCCCGGCCTTCGATCAGAGTAAGCAGAGCGCTGATCAAGATGATAAAGATGCATCTTCTCATTTGTTCTCCTTGGCTGTTTCCGTATTGTATTAAAAAAACCCGGCCTGGCAAGACCATGGAAAGAAAAGAGCCGGATGCGAATCCGGCTCTGGTGCTGATGACGACCTTTTTTATTTAGAGACGCTCATCGGCGTATAAGAGGGCACGCAGTTGATATCGTTGCCCCGCTCAAGATCATAGCCGTTGGCTTCAAACACGATCGTGCCGCGGCCGGAAAAATCATTCGCGTCGCCGTCGGCATCATCGAGCTCATCGGCCAGATCCTCCCAGACCGTCACTTCCACGGTGAAAGAAGTGTCTTTGCCCGATTTGATCGTAATCGGGGGAATGAAGGTCTCGTGACCGGCGGCCAGATGATCACCGTCCACGTCATAGAAATCCCAGCTCACTTCTTCGACATGAACATCTTTTTTACCGTTTTCCTTCAGGATGACGGTCAGGTTTTTGACCGCCTCCCCGCTGCCCCATGGCGTCCAGCCCGGTAGCATCGTATCGCTGTCCGGCACATTGAAGTTGACATTGACCGAATCCGATGACATAACAATCACGCCCAGGTCAGGATACAAACCCACCGGTTCCTTGACGCAGGCCACCAGGGTCAGGATCAGCAACAATGGCAAGCAAAACCTCATGGTTCCTCCTTGCAGATATTGATTCATGATTATTGACTAACGGCTGACACGGATCGGAATATACACCGGAATGACATTGATCGCGTTGCCGCGTTCAAGATCATACCCGCCGACGGTGATTTTAATCGTACCGGTTCCCGAGTAATCGTCATGGGCGCCATCATGATCGTCCAGATTGTTGGCGATGGCCTCGGTCACGGTAATGGTCAAATCCAGCGGCGTCTCGCTACCGTCCGGAACTTCAAACGGCGGATGGTAGTTGAGATATCCGTCATCGACATAGCCGTCGCTGATATTGTAGAATACCCAGTAAATGCCGGTGATCGCCAGATCGCGTCCCGATTTCTCTTTCATCATCAGGGAAATGACCTTAGCGACTTCACCGTCACCACCAGGATTCCAGCCGTTATTGTCGGGGTCGGGAACATTAAAAATAACCTGCGCCGTATCCGCGGTGATTTCGACAACACCCTGGTCAAGATAGTAACCAACCGGTTCCTTTACGCACGCGGTCACCAGCAGGAGCAAAAACAACACCGCATATTTCATGTAACCTCCTGGTTAGATAAAATGTACACAGATTCCCGGTGATGTCAAGCAAATTGTTTTATGCAATAATACTACTAGATCCTGCCGGCAATCGCTGAAAATAAAACACCCTGCGTGACCTTGACATTCCCAAACTTCCATTTATAATAATTTTCTTTTCGTGCTAACCGAGGAGGTTATAAATGGACAAAAACCGAATTTCCCATCATGAATCCGTTCGCATAATTTATGAACGCATTAAAAAAGACGGCCTCACCAACATCTGGGACCGCTATGCGGCCCAGGGTTTTGGCGCTGATCCGGATAAGCGTTGTCCTTTCTGCCAGGCCGGCACGCGCTGCGACCTCTGTTCCAATGGCCCCTGCCGGGCTGACGCCAAGATCGACAAACGCGGCGTTTGCGGCATCACGGCCGACGGCATGGCCATGCGCATGATGCTTTTGCGTAATGTCATGGGCGCCTCGACCTACCACTACCACACGGCGCAGACCATCAAAACCCTGCGGCACACCGCCCGGGGCGAAACGCCCTTTGCCATCACCGAGCCGGACAAATTGAAGGATTTCGCCAAGCGACTGGGCCTGGCCGCCACGGACCGCGACCGGGACATCGCCCTCACGCTCTGCGAATTCGTTGAGGCCGACTTCAACCGAACGCACGACGAGCCGAGCAAGATCGTTGAAGCTCTGGCGCCCCAGGAACGGAAAGATTTGTGGCGCAAGCTCGGCGTGTTCCCGGGCGGCATCCACGCTGAGATCATGTTCAGCACGAGTTCATGCCTGACCAATGTTGACGGTTATTATGTCAGCCTCGCGCTCAAGGCCATGCGCCTGGCCGTGGCCATGGCTTACCAGAGCCAGATCGTCAACGAGTTCTGCCAGGACATCCTGTTCGGCATCCCCAAGCCCCACCCGATGCGCGTCGACCTCGGCGTGCTCGATCCGGACTATGTGAACGTCCTGCCCAACGGCCACGAACCGTTCCTCGGCTTCGCCATGGTTCAGCTGGCGCGTCAGTCCGAATGGCAGGAAAAAGCAAAAAAAAACGGCGCCAAGGGCCTGCGCGTCATCGCCAACATTGAAACCGGCCAGGAAATGATCCAGCGCTGGCCCATGGATAATGTGTTCTTTGGATTCACCGGCAACTGGCTCAGCCAGGAAGCGGTTCTGGCCAGCGGCTGCGTTGACGCCTTTGTCTGCGACATGAACTGCTCCATGCCCATCGACCCGATCTACGCTGAGAAGTACAAGTTCCAGCTCATCTCGGTGAGCGACTTGGTGGCGTTCGAGGGTGTATCCGACCGGGTCAATTATGAGCCGGACCGAGCCTACGACCAGGCCCGGCAGCTGCTCGACCGGGCGATCGCGAACTTCCCTAAACGCCGCGCCGAAGTGAAGCCGGTTTTGGATCTCCCTATGAACGAGGCCGTGGTTGGCTTCTCCCCCGAGAGCATCGTCGCCGCTCTTGGTGGCACCCTGGACCCGTTGCTCCAGGCGGTCGCGCAAGGCAAGATCCGCGGCGCGGTGGGACTGGTCTCCTGCTCGACCTTGCGTGATTCGGGCCAGGATGTGCACAGCGTGCGCGTCGCCCGGGAACTCATTAAGCGCGACTTGCTGGTTTTATCTATGGGCTGCGGCAACGCCGCCATGCAAGTTGCCGGCTTGTGTGCGGTCTCGGCCAAGGAATTCGGCGGACCGGGTCTCAAGCAGATCTGCGAAGCGCTGAACGTGCCGCCGGTGCTCAGTTTCGGCACCTGCACGGACACGGGCCGGCTGGCGGATCTGCTGGCAGCTTTGGCTCAGGCGCTGGGCGGCATCCCCGTATCTGATCTACCGGTGGCCGCTGCTGCTCCCCAGTACATGGAGCAAAAGGCGACTATCGACGCGATCTTCGCTTTGGCTTATGGTCTCTACACCTATGTCAATCCTGTGCCCACGGTGACCGGCGGGCCAAATCTGGTCAGGCTGCTGACGCAGGACCTGCCTGGCATCACGGGTGGAATTTTAAACGTGGAGCAAGACCCGGTCAGGGCAGCGGATCTGATACTGGCACACATTGAAAGCAAACGCAAAAAACTGGGGATATAACATTAAACTAAAACAAAATCATCAGCCGATGATAATAACCCCCGTTAAAGTATTACGTCCGCCAACGGGTAAGCTCGGCCGCGGTTTTTTACTGCCATCGGTTCTCTTCGGAAATTACCGCCGATTTAAATCAGCAATTTTATCTAACGGCATAAAACCGGTCTGCCTGGCCCTTGCCTTTCTTTTTCTGCCGATCAATATCTCGGCCGCGAACATCCGCAATGTCATTCTCTGCCTTGGTGACGGCTTGGGACTTTCGCTGATCACGGCGGTCAGAATCAAAACCGTGGGTGCAACCGGCCGCCTGGCGCTGGAAACTATGCCGGTCACGGGGCTGGTCACAACCTGCTCGGCGGACAATCTGATCACGGATTCGGGCGCCGCGGCCACTGCCCTGGCTTGTGGCCGCAAGACAAAAAACGGCATGATCGGCGTGGCGGCTGACGGGTCCCGTTTGAAAACCATTCTGGAAGCATGCCAGACCCGGGGCATGGCCACCGGCCTCGTGGCCACTTCGAGCATTACCCATGCCACCCCTGCCGCTTTCGGCAGTCATGTTGCCGGCCGCGGCGACGAAACTGAGATCGCGCGCCAGTTGTTGTTCAATCGGATCACGGTTCTGCTCGGCGGCGGCCGTGAATATTTTTTACCGGCTAAGGTCGCGGGTGGGAAAAGAACCGACCAGCGCGATCTGATCGCCGAAGCCAGTCAGGCAGGTTATCAATACTGTGAAACCAGGCATCAACTCGCCGCGGCGTCCGGCGATCGGATTCTTGGTCTTTTTCAGGCCGGCGCGTTGAAGAACGACACCCTGGAACCATCGCTGGCGGAAATGACTTCGGCGGCGATCAAAACCCTGCGCCGGGATCCGGACGGTTTTTTCCTCATGATTGAAGGCAGTCAGATCGACTGGAGCGGACACAATAATAATTTTGAAGACGCCCGGCAACAGGTCCTCTGGTTTGATGAAGCAATCAAATTTTGCCTGGATTTTGCCCGCGAGGACCAACAAACTCTGGTCCTGGTAACCGCCGATCATGAAACCGGTGGATTAGGTCTTTTAGCGGGAAAACCATCCGGTGACAGCGTGCGGACCGGCTGGTTGTGCCGGGATCACACCGGTACGCAGGTACCGCTCTACGCCTTTGGACCCCAAGCCGAACGCTTCGGCGGCGTTTACGACAACACAGACATCCCGAAGAACATAGCCCAGATCCTCGATATCCCTGGTTTTTAATACCAATTTTTTCGATTTTCGCAATGACGGAGAATTCAGGGTTAATTTGACAGCTGCGCGCGGATCTTGTCGATGCGCGCTTGCGCTGACCCGCGGTTAGGCGCGTCCGGATATAACTTCAGGTAGGTTTCATACTCTTTAAGGGCCTCGGGCAGGCGACCGGTCCGGTAATAAACATCGCCTAAGGTCGCATGCGGCTCGGGATACAACGGATTGATTTCGATCGCCTTCTGGTATTCAGCTTCAGCCCGGGCCAAATCGCCCTCCCGGTAATAAGCGTAACCCAGATTATGGCGGGCCAGAGCTGAATGCGGTGATTGTTCAGCCATGCAGTGAAAAAAAGTTTTTTCGTCATGCCAGACCGGATTGCGCTTCAGCGTGCAATATGCATTGCCCGCGATGATTAGCAGCAGTATCAGCCGGGCCGGCACCCGCCATTTTAAATCGGCGGCGAGGAATAAATCCGCCAGCATCAGGGCAAATCCAGCCGAAGGCAAATATAGAAAACGCTCGGCGACCACTGCGCCCCGCAGGGGAATGATATTGAGCACGGGCAGAACCGCGGCCAAAAACCAGAGATATCCAAGCAGAAAAAAATAATTTCGACGCCGGACCGCGATCACCACCGCAGAGATAAAAACCAGCAAGGCCAGCGGCAGCGCCAGATCCCGGGCCCAGACGAATCCGGTTGAGTACAAATCATGCCGGGCATTGAGATTGACGGGCGCAATTAACAACTGGAGATAAAGCGCCAGGGTCTGCGGCACCAGACGCAGGCGCATAAGCAAACCGGCAGCAGGCGGCGCGTGGGCAACATATCCTGCCAGGGTCAAACGCAATAACAGATAAACGGCCAGCGCGATGACACCGGCCAGCGCGATGTCTAAAATCCGACCGAGGCGCTGGCTGGTCGGATAACGGGCCATGACAAAAATCAAGCCCAGCAAGGGATAGACAACCGCTGACTCCTTAGCCAGCAGGGCCAGGGCGGCGAAAAGCGCCGCCAGGATGACCCCCCCTAAACGGTGCTTTTCCGCTAATGCGGCGTAGAGCACAATGGAAAGAAAGATGAACAGGGCAGCTAAAATATCCATGCGGCCACTGATGAAGGCTACGTTTTCCGTGTGAACCGCCAGGGTGGAAAAAACCAGCGCGGTGATGAATCCGTATCCTGGTCCAAAACCGAGGACAGCAAGACCGTAAAGGGCAATCACGCAAGCCAGATGGAGAATGGTATTGGTCAGGTGGTAACCAATCGGCTTGGTGTTCCAGAGCGCGCGGTCCAGCCATAAGGAAAACCGGCTTAAAGGCCGGTAGTAACCGTAATCGACACCGAAAACCTTGAGCGTACCCGCGAATAACTGTGCCGGTGAATTAGGCAGGTCGCTAATCACCGAGCGGTCATCCCAGACGAACTGACCGGCCAGGCTGTTCGTGTAAAGGGCGATGGTTACGCCGATGAGGATCAGAATATGAAAAATCCGCTTCGGCTTATTCCGGAATCCAAGCAAATCACCGCCGGATCCGGCTTCGGTCAGGACGGAAAACCGAGATTTGCCATGAGCCACGGAAAATCATACTTAGCAGGCGTCAGAAGTCAAGCCGACGGCATTGCTGGTAGTGTATACTATTGTGTGTAAATTGGTCTTGCGGGCAAAAAGAAAAGGTGTATCCTTCCTTGGAGATAAAAAAAGCTCAGCCGAGCTTGAAAGGAGAGGATACACCCATGAAGTTAATTGAATCGGAAGATCTGGTTAAATCTAATCGGCTGTGGCCGAAAGTCAAGGAGTATGTGGGGGATCCGGAGCAGGAGCTGATCGTCGCGGAGATGCAGCGGCGCCTGCGGATTGCGTTGGAAGGGGCGTTAAAGGCCGAGGTGCTGGGTTATACGAAGGCCTCCCGGTATCAGCGGACCAAACTGCGGTCGGATTACCTGAACGGTTATTATCTGCGGAATTTAGTGACGCCGTACGGGTTGGTGGTGGGATTACGGGTCCCGCGCCGGCGTCATGGTGGGATTCGGCACCAGGTGTTTCGCCGGTACCAACGGCGGCAGCAGGCGGTGGATGACTGGCTGCGGGAGCTCTTTATCAACGGGGTCAGCACCCGGACGGTCGGGCAACTGATGCGGGAGCTGTTGGGCTGC
>CBFGIH010000043.1:0-9416 GCA_965648775.1 Caldifarciminota bacterium
TAAGAACAGAGCGGTTAGGTTAAGCAAAAGAAACGGAATCTCGGAAAGAAGCCAGTGATAATAAATAATTAAAACCGGCACGAGCGCATAGGCCGTCACGGCCAGATAATATTTTTCTTTAAAGAACTCCCGGCTGATTAGAAAAAAAAGATAAAAAGCGGTCAATCCGCAAAACAGGACAAAAAGTTTCAGGGCAATGATGCTCTGGCCAAAAATCATCATGACCGCCGCGAGCATCAAAGGAAAGCCGGGCGGATACTGGGTGTGAATCGGTTCATCCGGTTTATTCAAATCCCGGTAGCCCTTGCCCTCAAGCAGTGCTTGGCCAAGGTTAATGTATACCGCGTTGTCACCACCGGTGAAAAGTTTTGGGTCAAAAAGCAAAATCGCCAGGATCATTTGGATTGCCAGCAGGATGAAAAAAACCGTGATTGGTTTAATGCTTTTCCGTGAGGGTTCAGTCAATTTTTTTGTCTTCATCTACCGGTTATTGTATCCAGCGGGTTGCTGATGGTCAAGGATTTTATAGCTTAATTGAGCCGGAAAAAATGAAAAACCGGGTTGCCCAGCTTAACTTGACAAGTTCGTTGCCCGCGGATATCATATACCTGTGAAAGTAAAAACGATTGTTTTTGTTCTTTCCTTGATCATCATTGCCGGCGCCGCTCTCCGCCTCTACGGCTTCGAATGGGGTATACCACGAGCTCCCCACTGGCGCAACCATTACCAGGACGAAGCCTTCGTGCTCGGTCTGCTGTTCAAGATGGGTCCGGATAACCTGAACCCCCATTATTTCATCAATCCCACGCTTCATTATTACACCCTGCTGATTGCAATCAAGGCCGCGTCCGTGGCGGGTTACATCAAACCTTTCCGTCTGCCCGTGCCAACCAATAATCTGGGACAACCCACCCGTGGTTTAGCACTTGAAGATTATCGCCGGATGTATCTGGTCGGTCGCGGTCTATGTCTGCTGGAAAGCATCCTGCTGATCCTGCTTATTTACGGCATCGGCCGCAATCTATACGGATCCGCGGCCGGTCTGGTCGGCGCCGCCTTCACTGCGGTTTTACCGACCTTCTGCTATCAATCCCGTTTTCTGGTTGTGGATGCACCGGCGGTTTTCTGGCTTATTCTGGCGTTCTGGTTCATCACGACCACTCCGTCGCCGGCCCGCCGGCGGCAATGGGCGTTGATGGCCGGTCTTTTCATTGGCCTGGCGGTGGGCGCCAAGTACACCAACATCCTGGTGGTCATACCTTTTCTGCATCGGTTTTATCAGATTCACCGTTCCGCCGCGTCGCCGGCGAAGATATTTTTCCACCGCGACTTGTTTTACGCGTGCCTGACCGCGGCGGCTTTCTTTCTTTTCACCACGCCCTACGCTTTGCTCAGCACCGCTGAGTTTTTGCACGGCGACACCAACGGCTTTGGCGGCATTTTTGGCCGGCGGGGCTTGCTTTATTACAATAATTATCCTGCCAACCTGATCACCCCTTTTACTGTTGCCACCCTCCAATCTCTGCGTCTGCCCCTGAGCGTGCTCTGCCTGGTGGTCATGATTTGGCGCCTGATCCGGCATCAGGCCGGCGATATAACTATTTTGTGTTTTCTCATACCTTTTTACGGCATATTGGTAACCAAGGCGTCACCCCATCTTCGTCACATTATGCCGGTTTTGCCTTTGCTCATGATCTTGCTGGGCGCGGCGTGGATAGACCCGCCAGCGGTTTTAAAGCGGCTGCCCCTCCGCATTCTCGCTGGTTGTTTGAGCGCGGGCGTCTTTATTTACACGCTGCTTTTTAGTACTGCTTATGTGAGTCGAATGAGCACGATCGACACCCGGATCGCCAGCGCTGAATGGCTGAGGGCTAATTTGCCCAAGGACGCGACCATCGGCCTGGCGACCTATTTTCCCTGGAACTACACGCCGCCGGTTGAAAACATGTTTGACCGCGACCGAATTATTGTCACGGGCTATGATTACGAGCGTTTAAATCAGCAGCGTCCTGCGTATTTTATCATCACCGAGTATGAGTATCGGGAATTCGCGTATCACCGGGGCAGCCGGTATCTGGCCCATCAGTTTGTCGACCGACTTTTCCAGGAAAAAGATTACGAATTAATCAAGGAATTCTTCCGTGATTTTTCCGTGCTGGGGATAAGATTCCATCCTGATTTTCCCAATCTGGATTGGAATCCGGTCAATCCCCGGATTCTTATTTACCGC
The DNA here is from genome assembly GCA_965648775.1 of Caldifarciminota bacterium. GTDB lineage: Bacteria > Hydrothermota > Tepidihabitantia > SM23-42 > JAOAFX01 > CBFGIH01. The sequence goes on from CBFGIH010000043.1 coordinate 2,231, forward strand.
CTTAAATCTTAAACTTCCAGCCCAGATAAAGTTCCCGCGCTTGAGGATCATTGATTAGGGTCTGGGCATCACCGTTGAGGAGCACCCTCGCGTCGTAAATCAGGTAGGCGCGATCCGTGATCTCCAGCGTCTCCCGGACATTGTGGTCCGAAATGAGCAGCCCCAGGTTTTGTTTTTTCAACTGCACAATGATGTCCTGCAATTCCGCGCGGGCAATGGGATCAATGCCGGTGAAAGGTTCGTCCAGCAGCAAAAATTTGGGTTTGCTGATCAGGGCCCGGGCGATTTCCACCCGACGGCGTTCACCGCCGGACAGCGTGTATGCCTTTTGATCAGCCAGGGAGGACAAGTTGAAATCCGCGAGGAGGTTGTCGGCTTTTTCCCGGGCTTCCCGGCCCCGGACGCCGGTGATTTCGTAGACGGCAACCAGGTTTTCCCGAACCGTCAGTTTCTTAAAAACGCTCGGTTCCTGGCAAAGAAAAGATATTCCCAACCGGGCCCGTTGGTACATCGCCAGGTGCGTGATCCGGCGGTCTTCCAGCAGGATTTCGCCGGCATTGGGAGCAAGCAAGCCGACAATCATGTTGAAGGTTGTGGTTTTGCCCGCGCCGTTTGGGCCCAGGAGGCCGACGATCTCGCCCCGCTTGATCTGCAGGTCAACATGGTTGACGACGATCCTTTTGCCAAACTGCTTGGTGAGCCCCTCAATTTTCAGCATTCGCCTCCTTCGGTTTGCTGATCAGATGTCCCCTGGGATTACCCTGGACAAAAATCTTTACGGCCCGGCCCTCGTGAAACACGATGGTGATGACGGCACCGGTGACGGAGTTTTTTGCTCCTTCATCGGTGTAATACACGGCGCGGCCATCCTCGACCTGCAACTGATCAATCAATTGCCGTTGAATTATGAAAGAACCCCTGGTTCCTTCCAGCCAGTTTAGTTTTTCCGTGATGACCGGGTGGACCATGCCGCCTTCATGAGAGTTCAGTCCGTAGCGAAAAGTATCAGCGTGAATCGTGAAACTGTCAATAAGCGCGATGACGGAGTCGTATCCGAAAAACTGATTATTGCCCGTATCCAGAAAAAAATTCATCGCGGTCAAGGTCATTGGGGTTTTATCCGGGCGCTCGATTTCCAACCGCGGCTGACCGGTCAGATTACCGATGTTGTGGTTTAAATCGAACCAGCCCCTTTGGCCCGTAGCCGTCAAATTGTTCGCTGGATCTTTGATTTCCACATTGCGAAACATTGAAGCCTGGCGCAGATTACCTTCGTAAACCAGGGAGTCGGCCCAGATGGTTCGGCTGGAATCGATTAATTTCACGCCGCCGGAAAGATAAGCGATCCGTTCGGAAAATCGATATTCTGCCCGGGATGCCTGGATTTCACCGCCGGGATCGCGGATCAGCACGTAGTCGGAGAGTTCAACCCAACCCTCATCGTCGTGCAGGTTCGCTTCGCGGCAGGTGATGGTGGTTTGGTCGCTGTTAATTTGGACCTGACCGGTCAGGCGAAAAACATTCTGCCCATTATCCCGCATGATTTCCACCCGGTCCGCCGTGAAAGGAGTCAGTCCGCAGAGGATGAAGCCAAGCGCCCTGCACACCAGGTCAAGCATATTATCTACCTGATTCGGGGAAATTGAATGGGTGAGGTACCGGTGACCGTGCCGATGATTTCTATTTTCTTGAGATCCGGCGTAGTGGCGAGTCCGTTGCCTTCCAGAATCGTGCTGTCTGGTTTCAAAATCCGCACATAAGAATCGGTGATGATACGCTGGGAATCATTGCGCCAGAACAGCGAATCCGTATTAAGGCGAGTGGAATCGTCGGTGACCAGCACAACCTGTTCGCGGACCACGATATCGTGCGTTGATGTGTTGAGCGTGGCCCGATGAGCAGTAAGAACCGAGTAGGGAACCGGTTGCTCGTTGTAAAAATAGATGGTTACCGTCTCGGCCTGGATTAAATTAGTGAAGACGTCGGCCGTGACCGCATTCAAAACCCAGAGCCGACGGCCTTGCCTGGTTTCCGTAAGTTGAAAGTGGTCAATGGAGATGCTGGGGATGTCAGATGGTTTTTGACGAGGCGCTGATTGTTCTTCGGAACAACCCATGATAACAATTGCCAGCAAAATAAACTGTCTTCGGGTCATCTTTGCCTTGAGTAGTATAACCATGCATAATCCCAGGGCCGTTTCCGGACCAGGCGCGCAAGGTCGCAGCCGATCGCAACCACACCGCGGCCTCGATCCTGGTAAGCTGCGAACGGAATGAGCGGAACCGAGCACATCCGGCTTAATTTTTCAATCGGTTTCAATTTGCTGAAATGTTCCTGGCCGTCGACCAGAATGGCAAACCAACCGCCGGTGTTTAAAAAATCAACGATGGAGCGTGTTTGCTCCGGATAGAAAATCGTGACGCCGTCTGCCGTACGGTAACGCCGCAGCAGGCGATTGATCAATCGCCCCCAGGGCGGAGGATAATGGTTGGTCATGATGCCCAGACGGACGCCGTTACGGCTGAGGACGCGGGGCACCAATTCCCAGATTCCGAAATGCAAGGAGTAAAAAATGGCGCCCATGTTCGTCGGCGGCAGATCTCCTTTAACGGTCAATTCCCCACCAGTTAACATGAACGCTGCATTGCGGGCCAGAGCGATTAGATTACGTCCGGTCAGGGCGCCCGCCCTTTTTTTCCAGACCATCCGGCGCCGCCGGTCAAGGCCGTACCAGACCAGCAAGAGCAGAAGGCAGACTGGTTCCAATAGATGGCGTTTTATCTTCCGGTTCTGCCGGCCATTGTTCATAACCGGCTCGATCTTCAGGCGTTTTTCTTGAGTGCGGCCTGAATAAATTGATAAAAGATGGGATGGGGCGCCAGGGGGCGGGAAGTGAATTCCGGGTGGAATTGAGTGCCGATGAAAAAGGGATGGTCCGAGATCTCGGCGATTTCCATCAGCTTGCCATCGGGCGAGCGGCCGGAAAAAGTCAGGCCGTTTTCGGTCAGGGTTTTAATGTATTTGGGATTGACCTCATAGCGGTGACGATGTCGTTCTTCAATTTTTTCCCGGCCATAGATCCGGCGAGCCAGGGTTTTGGCTTCCAGCAGGCAGGGCCAGTTGCCCAGGCGCATGGTGCCGCCCAGATCCTTGACTTTTTTCTGCTCGGGCAGGAGGTCGATGACCGGATGAGGTGTCGCATCGTCAAATTCTGACGAGTTTGCACCTTTGAGATTGCAGACATTACGGCCGTATTCAATGACCAGGCACTGCATGCCCAGACAGATCCCAAAAAATGGTTTGCGGGATTCGCGGGCGTAGCGGATGACCTTGATCTTGCCTTCGATCCCGCGCATCCCGAAACCGCCGGGAACCAGGATGCCGTCAACATAGGCAAGGGTATTGGTTAGAGAAATATCGTCATCGATCCGGTCCGTGTCAATCCACTTGAGCTTGAGACGGGCGTCATGGGCGACTGCCGCGTGGTAAAGGGCCTCAATGATGCTTTTATAAGCGTCCCGCAGTTCCACATACTTCCCGCAAATGGCGATCTCAACGGTCTGGGTCGGCGCCTTGGCTTTCTGGACGAATAGACTCCATTCACTCAGATCCGCGTCCTGACGAGCAATGCCCAGGTGAGTAAGGATTGTCTGGTCCAGGCCCTGCTGGTGAAAGATCAGAGGAATTTCGTAAATGCATTCCACATCTATGGCATCAACCACCGCTTTTGGTGGAATATTGCAAAAGAGAGAAATTTTCTTGCGTTCATTTTCGCCCAACCAGGAATCGGTGCGGCAGAGCAGGATGTCGGGCTGAATACCCAGGGATAAAAGTTCCCGTACGGAATGCTGAGTCGGCTTGGTTTTAAATTCCCGGGCCGCCTTGATAAAGGGAACCAGCGTCAGATGAATATAAAGAGTGTTCTCGCGGCCCAGGTCAAGCCGCAGCTGGCGAATCGCCTCCAGGAAGGGTTGACCTTCGATGTCGCCGACCGTGCCGCCGATTTCGGAAATTACAATATCATACTTCTGGTTGCCGTTGCGCTGGATCCGGCTTTTAATTTCATCCGTGACGTGGGGAATGACCTGGACGGTTTTGCCCAGATATTCTCCCCGGCGTTCCCGGTTGATGACGGTATAATAGATTTGCCCGGTGGTGATGTTGTTTTCTCGTGTCAAAGGTTCGCCTAAAAAACGTTCATAATGGCCAAGATCAAGATCGGTTTCCGCACCGTCTGCCGTCACGTAAACTTCGCCGTGCTGATAGGGATTCATGGTGCCGGGATCAACATTGAGATATGGATCGATTTTTTGCAGGGTAACCTTAAGACCGTATGATTTAAGCAAAACGCCGATGGCCGCGGTGGCGACGCCCTTGCCCAGCGATGAAACCACTCCGCCGGTGACAAAAATATATTTTGTATTCATGTTTTTAAGTATAAGTAAAAATAACGGACTGTCAAGAAGAGCGGGGTTCGATGCCGTAGCCGCGCAGTTTCAGGCGCAGGGTATTCCGATGGATGCCCAGGCGCTGGGCAGTTTGCGATAAGTTCCCCCCGGTTTCTTCGAGAATTTTCATGATATGCCTTTTTTCAACATCCGCCAGGGCATCAGATCCGGCAACGCGGTCCGCCACCAGGGGCAGGTCTTTTTCTTCAATCATGTGGCTGCGGGTCAGGACCGCGGCTCTTTCCAGGACATTTTCCAGTTCCCGGATATTGCCGGGCCAGGAATAACGGATCAGCCGGTCCAGGGCGGTTTTTGAAATACCCGTCAGCTTTTTACCGCTGCGCTGGCTGATCAATTTAAGAAAATACTCGGCCAACGGTCGAATGTCTTCCCGCCGGTCCCGCAGGGGCGGTACTTCCAGGCTGATGACATTTAGTCGGTAATAAAGGTCTTCCCGGAATTGACCGGTGGCGATTTTTTGCTTCAGATCCTGGTTGGTGGCGGAAATTAAGCGGGCATTAGTCTGGATTGGTACGTTGCTGCCCAGTCTTTCAAAAGTAAATTCTTGAAGCACGCGCAGCAGCTTAACCTGAATAGTCAGAGGAATATCGCCGACTTCATCGAGAAAGAGCGTGCCATGGTTCGCCATTTCGAATTTGCCAATTTTGCGGCGCTCCGCGCCCGTGAAAGCACCGCGTTCATATCCGAAAAGCTCGCTTTCCAGCAGAGTTTCCGGCAAAGCAGCGCAAGAAATCGCAACAAACTTTTGGTCACGGCGTGGTCCGGCCTGGTGGATGAGACGAGCGATCATTTCCTTGCCCGCGCCCGAAGGCCCGAGGATCATGACCGCCGCGTCGGATCGGGCTAAACGGGGAATCAATCCCAGGATCTCTTTCATGGCCGGGCTTTCCGCAATAAACGAATCCGGTGCAAACCGTTCTTCCAGCGTCTGCTGGAGTTCCTGTAGTTCCTGTTTAGTCTCACGGGTTTCCCGGATGCGTTCGATGATTAGATCAAGTTCATCCAGGTTGACCGGTTTGCTTAAGTAATCGTAAGCCCCCATTTTCATAGCGCGCACGGCCGAATCAACTGTGCCGTAACCGGTTAAAAGGATAAAGAATGTTTCCGGATCGATTTCTTTCATCCGCGCCATGGTTTCAATGCCGTCCAGGCCAGGCATTTTTAAATCCAGGATGACCAGGTCAAATCCCCTGGTCTGGTTTAAATCAATGGCGGCTGGACCTGATTCCGCCATGTCCACGATATGACCCTTTTTACGCAAGAATCCAGCTAAAAGCGAGCGCTGGGATTCTTCGTCGTCGACGACCAGGATGTGCATGGTTATGATTTCATAAAACGGCGGCGCAGTTTTGTCAGCGAAAGGTTAATGGGTTTAAGACCGCAGCCGTAGATGAACAGTTTTTTATTGTTCACGGTTCTACCAATTCGGCGCAGAGGTATGTTCTTTAAGTGCCTTCTAACCGTGGCGGCGTCGCGGGGCGTCACCTCAATCAGAAAGCGGGTGGTGGATTCGCTGAAAAGTAAGTAATCCGGACGACGATCAGGACCCTGATACAGCACTTGATCCAGGTTGATCTCCAGGCCGATGTTCCCGGCCAGGGCCATTTCCGACGCCGCCAGTCCTAATCCGGCTTCGGATAGGTCATGGCATGACCGGATCAGGCCGGCGGAAATCGCCTTGTGCAGATTTTGCATGATGCGGGGAGCGTTCCGCAGATCGACGTTCGGCACCACACCCCCTTTGATGCCCGCCAGGCGGTAATACTCTGATCCACCCAGTTCTTCACGGGTGATGCCGATTAGATAAATATCATTGCCGGCTTGTTTTATATCCATGGTGACGCAGTCATGGATATCATTGATCACACCGATGGCGGAGATGAGCAGCGTAGGCGGAATCGGATGCCGCATACCCTGATCGTCGGTCCATTCGTTATATAAACTGTCCTTGCCCGAAATGAAGGGCGTGCCGAAAGCCACGGCCGCGTCGTGCGCGCCGCGGCTGGCCTGAACAATGTCGCCCAGCACTTCGGGTTGTTCCGGTGAAGCGAAACAAAAATTGTCAAGCAGGGCGGTTTGCTTAATATCGCCGCCCGTGGCAACGAGGTTGCGCAGGGCTTCGTCTACCACGGCCAGCGCCATCCGGTAAGGATCAAGCCGGCCATAACCCGGATTGATGCCGCAGGAGACGATTACACCGCGGTTTGAATCCAATCGGGGTTTAATCACCACCGCATCCTGGGGACCGTGCAATTTGTATCCAACCAGGGACTTGACCGCACTGGCGCCCTGGACTTCGTGATCGTATTCCCGGATGATTTCCTCGCGGGACCGCGAGTTGAGCCCGCTGATCAGATCCAGGAGGATTGCATCGAGGTCGCGCGGCGGTGCACACACCGCCGGTTTTGACGAGTGATGACGGCGCATTGCTGGTTTTTCCGGCATCGTGTAGAAAGGCCATGTTTAGATCCGCTACCGGGCGCCGGTGGTAAAAAAGACGGAGCCGCCGGTCCCGCGTAAAAACACCAATGGCTACCGCTTCCACATTTTCATCTTCAAAAATGCGGATTACTTTCTGCTGGTGTTTTCTGGGCACCGCCAGGATCATCCGTTCCTGTGACTCGGATATCCAGATTTCCCGGGGGCTGAGCCCTTGGTATTTCAGAGGAACCCGGTCCAGGTCAACCCGGGCGCCGGTTTTCTTGGCCATTTCTCCG
>CBFGIH010000044.1:0-7960 GCA_965648775.1 Caldifarciminota bacterium
CGAAAGTCCCACACATACCAGCAGTTCGCCCAGCGTCAAGGTGTCAGTTCTAAAAATTGGATGCAAGAAGGGGATGTAAATTATGGCCAGCTGGAGCAAGATGGAAAAAATAACGGCGCCGAGCAGGGGCAGATTGGAAAAGATGCCCAGGGTAAAAAGGGATTCGGTTTCCGAGCGGGTGGCAAGCACGTTGCCCAATTGGCTCCAGCAGAGAACCGTGAAGACCATGGTCTGCCAGTGGGCATCACCGATATGGATGGCCCAGGCCTGGGCAGCGATACAGACGGCGCCGAGCAATAATCCCACCCAGCCGATATACAAACCCAGGCCATGGCTGAAAATACTTTCGTTAGGGGAACGGGGCGGCCGTTCCATGATGTGCTTATCCGCCCGCTCGGCGGCCATGGCCAGTCCGGGCAGGCCGTCGGTCACCAGGTTTACCCATAAGATATGGATCGGCAGAAGAGGGATGGGCAGGCCAAAAAAGGGCGCGAGGAAGATTGTCCAGATTTCACCGAAGTTGCAGGACATGACATACTTGATGAACTTGCGAATGTTATCGAAAATGCGGCGGCCCTCCTTCACCGCCCGGACGATGGTGGCGAAATTGTCGTCCAGGAGGATCATATGCGCCGCTTCCTTGGCGACATCGGTGCCGGTGATGCCCATGGCCACGCCGATATCGGCCCGTTTCAACGCCGGCGCGTCATTGACGCCGTCGCCGGTCATGGCGGCGAACTGTCGGCGATCCTGCAAGGCCTTGATGATTTTTAATTTTTGCTCGGGCGCCACCCGGGCATAGACCCGGATCTTCTCCACCCGGGTTTCAAATTCCTCGAGCGATAATTTTTCCAATTCCCGACCGGTGATGATTTCTTCGACATCAAAGTCATCTTCCAGAATGCCCAGTCGGTGAGCGATGGCGCGCGCGGTGATCGGATGGTCGCCGGTGATCATGACCGGACGGATGCCGGCTTTGCGGCATAAGGCAACCGCTTCCCGGGCTTCTTCGCGGGGTGGGTCCATGATGCCGATCAGTCCCATGATGACCAGATCCCGTTCAACCAAATCCGGAACCATGGATGAGGGCAGAGAGGGCCAGACCCTCATGGCAATGGCCAGGACGCGCAGTCCTTCCGAGGCCATTTTTTCATTGATGACGTGGAGCGTTTTTTCGTTAACCTTGACATTGGTGCCGGTTAATATCCGCACCGCCCGGGGCACTAAATTGTCAACCGCTCCCTTGGTGAAAGAAAGGATGTTGCCGTCCGGGTCCCGGTGGAAGGTAGTCATGCACTTGCGGTCCGAGTCAAATGGAATTTCACCGATCCGCGGATATTTTAACACCAGTTCATTTTTATCAAAGCCGGCGTCCAGCGCGGCCTGATAAAGGGCGGTTTCCGTTGGATCGCCGATCAAATTACCGTCAGGATCGCGCTGGGCATCGTTATTCAAAGCCAAGCCGATGTAAAAATTATTAAAAGGGTGTTCAAGGATCAACGCCTCACCCCGTCGGAAAGTCCGGCCGTTGATATAAAATTCTTCAACGACCATGCGGTTCTGGGTTAGGGTGCCGGTTTTATCGGAGCAGATGTAGGTGACTGAGCCGAGGGTTTCAACCGCCGGTAATTTTCGGATCAAGGCGTTGAGCTGGACCAGTTTCTTGGCGCCCATGGCCAGGCTGATGGTCACGATCGCGGGCAGGGCTTCGGGAATGGCCGCGACGGCCAGGCTGATGGCAGTCAAGAACATAAGCCCGATAGGTTCACCCCGCAACAGGCCAAAGGCGAAGACAACGGCGCAGATGCCAAGAAAGGCGAACGTCAGTTTTTTTCCAAACTGCGTCAGGCGTTTTTGCAAAGGCGTGCGGACTTCCTCTTCTTCCTGAATCATGGTCGCGATCCGTCCTAATTCGGTCTGCATGCCCGTGGCGATGCAGATGCCGACGGCTCGGCCGTTGGTGACGATGGTGCCTTTGTAGGCAAGGTTAAGACGGTCGCCCAGGGGCAGGGATTCATCCTGGAAATGCTCAATATGCTTTTCCACGGCCATGGATTCACCGGTCATGGCGGATTCATCGACTTTAAACTGCGCGACTTCGATCAGGCGCAGGTCAGCCGGTACGATATTGCCTGCTTCCAGGATGACAATGTCACCGGGCACGATATCTTCGGCTGGAATGACGCGGGATGATCCCTCGCGTTTCACGGTGGCGTTGGGTTGAGCCATTTTGCGGAGAGCTTCAATGGCTTTTTCGGCCCGGTATTCCTGGAGAAAGCCGATCAAAGCGTTTACCAGGACAATGACCATGATGGCGATGGTGTCGATGGGCTCGCCGATGAACCCGGATATTACCGCGGCGGCCATGAGCACGATAATCATCAAATCCTTGAATTGGCCGAGCAGCATTTCCAGCACCCGGCGTTTCTTCACATGCTTGATTTCATTGGGTCCAAACTGACTGCGCCTTCTTTCCGCTTCATAAGCACTTAAGCCTGCTGGACCAGTGTCCAGTTGCTGAAAGGTCTGGCTAATATCCAGGCAATGCCAGGCCGTGCGTTTATCCGGGGGAATAACCATGATGACAAATATAGCCGGAAATGGCCTTATGGTCAAGATTATATCCAATTTCCCTGTTTATGATGGCCTACCTACGGAAAGCGAGGTTCTTCAGAAGAGATGAAATAATATTCATTCTTTTCTTGATCTTCCCTTATGCGAGGATTCATGGTCTACAGACGGAACCCTCCCATCTGGGGAAGGGATTTAATTGAGATAGAAGACATTGACTTTAACCGAGTGGAGGTTATACTTGTCATATTTTCATGAACGATCAACCCGTAGCGCCGGACCATGAATTGCTGCAGCGTATTACCCAGCAGGACGAAGGCGCTTTCCGGCAGTTATTCGACCGTCACCGCGATCATGTTTTCAACCTGGCGTATCGGTACACGTGGTCGTATGCGGACGCCGAAGAAATCACTCAGGATGTTTTTATCAAAATCTACAAGAAGGCCGGCACTTTCCAGCATAGAGCTAAGTTCACAACCTGGCTTTACCGGATCACGGTCAACGCCTGCCTGAATTACAAACGCCGCCAAAAAATAAACATTGAATCCATCGAGGCCATGTCCGAAAGCGGTTTGACGGCTCAGGAACCAGTCGCTCCTGATTCGGCAAATCCCGAAACGATATATCGCCGTCAGCAGCAAGCAAAACTGATCCGTCAAGCCCTGGACCAGCTTCCGGCCAAGTCCCGGCTGGCATTCATACTAAATAAATTTGAAGGATATTCTTATGATGAAATATCGGAAGTTTTAGGCGCTAACCGAAACACCGTCGCGGCTTTGATCCACCGTGCCAAAATGCAGATTAAAAAAATCCTACTTCCCTGGCATAAACGGGGGTTGATTTAATGAAAATGGCAATAAATCTAAACCGTAATTTTTCTTATGACCGGGGTGTCAAAATATTACAGGTAAGATTATGAAATGCCGGAAAGCCCGATATCTTATTTCACCCTACCTTGACCGGGAATTAAGCGGGGACGATTTAATCGCTTTTGAAGATCATCTGAAATCCTGTTCTGATTGCCGACACGAAACGGATGAATTAAGGTCTTTGCTGGCCTTGGTGGTAAAACCGGCCGAAGTGCCGGTGCCTTCTCGATTGTATTATTCAATCCGCGAACGCTTGCACCATCAAGAGCCAATCGCAAGGGGGTCATGGTGGAAACCGGCATCCGCTCCGGTCCTGGCCGTGGTTATGTTTGCGCTGAGCGTATTTTTTGGTATCCAGCTGGCCACCCGGATAATCGTCCATTCCCCTGATCCTCAAATCCACCTTACCGCCTCAAACCTGGACCTGGTAGTATTCAATGATGAGCCGCAGTCATCCATGGCCGCCGCCTTCAATCGCCTGGCCAGCAAGTGATAGCCATGAAAAGTAAAATACTTCTTTTGTTGCTGCTGTTGATTTCTCTGGGTATTAACGCCGGTGTTGTTATTGTGCTATTGAAACAGGGGAAAATTACCAGGGATAATCCATGCGGCTGGCACTGCCCGGCAATGCGCGGACGCTATCATTTGACTCCCGCCCAGGCCGAAGAACTGGAACGCAGCCGTCTGAAAATGATTGATCGGACCCGGTCGTTCAGGAACGATCTGCGCTTGCGGCGCCGGCAGCTAGTTGATCTTTATCGCCGGGATACGATCGCCGCGCCAACACTGGACAGCATTCTGGCGCAGCTGGTGGTTGATCAGATTGCCCTGGAAAAGGAAGTTTTTCGCCACATGTGTGAAGTAAGAAATTACCTGGATTCGGCTCAAAGAGAAATTCTTTTTCAACAGGTGAGAAATGAAATATGTCCGAATCAGGAAGCGGGTTGCATCAATGAATGCCCTGAAAACAATAAATAAAAAAGGAGAAAAAAAATGAAGAAATACGGACATTTACTCATCATGAGTATGGTTATGATCGGTCTGTTTGCCGCCGCGCCGCTTTACGGTCAGTGCCCGGGTCATGGTGCGGGCAAAGGTGAAGAGACCATGAAATTAACCCCCGATCAGGAAAAACAGATAATGGAGCACAAAGCCGGTTTGCTCAAGGAGATCGAACCCCTTAAGACGGAGCTTAAGATCAAGGGCATGGAACTCATGGCACTGTGGAAGGATGAAAATCCCGACGCCGGCAAGATTCTCGCTATGGTTAAGGAAGTCGGCGCGTTGAAATTGAAACTGCAGGAAAAAATGATAAATCACAAATTGGCCATGATGAGGATTTTGACTCCCGAGCAGAGGAAGATGATGAAGGGCATGATGGGCATGGGCTGTGGAGGATTTGATTGCTGCGATATTGGTGAAAAATGCGGCATGATGGGCGGCCCGGGTTGCGGCAAGGGCATGCATGGCGACAAGGGCAATGACGGCTGCGGTGGGTGTGGCAAGTAAATATTTATTCAGGGGCATACTCTCGGGGCGGGCGCCAAGCCCGCCCCGGATTATTTTGCTGTTAGTGGCAGGACTTTCCGTCAGGTTTTTTATCAGCGTAAATAATAAAAAAAATCGTGGGGTTGCGATTAGCGGAATATCTCGTATGCTTTAGTACGTAGATACTCGACCGCTAACGCGCGACGAAAGAATTAGTAACTTAAATAAAATATTCAACAACATACCCCTTGACAGATCCCCCAATATAAATATAATGACTGACTGGTCAGTCATTATATACATAAACGAAATACCTGATTTGGCGTCTAAATCAATAATCAGCCATTTGACCAGCTCGGCAACCAGATGGGAGGAAGCATGCTGAATGCAGTGATGTCTTTGATTATTTTGTACGCCGCGCCCGGAACCGGTCCCCGCTGCCGGTTCGAAGCCGGTCCCCTGTACAATTACAACTTGCTCTGGCAGGATAATCAGGCAGCCAAAGGACTGTACGCCTGGGCCGGTGAAATCGGTCTCCGCGATCTTCTCCCCGGCATCGGCCTGAAACTGCGGGCAAGCTACCTGAAACTGAATGCGCCGGACATTGACTCGACGGCGGAGGATGAATCCCGTTATGCCTACCGGTATATTCCCATGACCCTGACCTCGGTGTTCAATCTCTTACCTTTCAGACCGCAGACTCCCTGGTCGCTAAGTTTGGAAACCGGTCTGGGCGCCTGCTGGTGGCAGGGTTTATACGATGATGAAGTGCTGGAGATCCCCACCGGCCGGATGGATGAGAAAGACCTGGAATTCACGGCCGGCTTGAATCTGCAGATCCGGCCCCGACCGTTTTTGGGCCTGGAATTGACCAGCCGCTTCCATTATCTGACCAGCGCCAACCTTGAAAAATACGGTTATTCCGACAAGGATGAAAAGCTGCTGGAAAACGGCCTGGGCATTAAGTTCATTTTCCCGACAAGATAGGAGGCACGCATGACCTTTATCGTTTCCTGGTTGCTATTTGCGGCCGGCGACACCCTCGTATTTGATCTGGAGGCGGCGGTTGATTTTGCCCTGCTCAACAACCACGAGATTCAGAGCTTGACGCTGGAGCAGGACCAGGCCGGTTATAAAGTCCGCGAGGCCCTCGGCAATTTCTACCCCAGTATCAATGTCTCGGGTTATTATGCTTATATCACCAACGTGCCGGTCATTGATTTCGGCGGCATGCCAATTCCCCTGGGCCAGCACGATAATTACAACCTTCAGGTATCGCTCCAGCAGGTCCTGTTTGCCTGGGGAAAATTATACGATGCCTATCGGATAGCCGATATTGGCCGTTCGATCGCGGATCTGACGCTGAAACGAAAAAAACAGGATATCCGCTGCAGCGTGACCCAATCGTTTTACAATTTACTCGTGCTCAAAGAGATGGTGGCCCTGACCCGCGAAAGTTACGCCCAATTGAAACGTCATGAAGAAGCTGTTCGTAAGCGATACGATGCCGGCCTGGTGCCCCAGTATGAATTGCTGCGCGCCCAGGTTGAATCGGCGAATGTCAAGCCGCGGGTGACAGAGGCGGAGAATGGTTTACGGCTGGCGTATAACGCCTTTCAAATGCTTCTGGGCATGGATTTGAATCAACCTTTTGATCTCCGCGGAGAACTGGAGATTTCCGAAGAAGAGTTTAACCTCGATTCCCTGACGGCACAGGCCCTGCGGGACCGGGCCGAGATTCAGAGTCTGGAGCGCGCCGTCCGCATCGCCGAACTGAGTCGTTCCCTGACCCGGCGCACGAACCTGCCGATCCTGGTGGCCGGTGCCACCTACGCCTATGAAAAACCCAGCGGGTTCTCCGGAACCGATTGGGGATCGAATGTGACCTTCAACCTTGGTTTCAGCTTGCCCCTTTTTAACGGTTTCAAGACCGTAGCCCAGGACCGCCAGGCCGGGCTGGCCGTGGAAAAAGCGCGGATCGCCGTGGAGGAAGTTCGTCAGGGTATCACTCTTGAAGTCAAGAATTCATATTTCACTTTTGAGTCCAGCCGGGAACTCGTTCTCGCCGCGCGGGAAAATCTGGTACTGGCCGACCGGGCGCTGGGCATGATGGAGACCCGCTATAAAAACGGCCTGGCGACCAATCTGGAATACTTAGATGTGCAGCTGGCGCAAATGCAAGCCCGGACCAATTACCTTAATGCCCTGAAAGGTTATCACCAGGCCCGGGCGGTGATTTACCGGGCAATCGGAAAGGAGTAATAAATGAAAAAGTGGCTGATTATTTTTATTTTGATTGTGGCGGTGGGTGCGTTCCTGCGCATTGCTGTTTTCGGCCGTAAAGCATCGAGTTCGATCGAGAACCAGGAGATTGCAGTCGAAGCCATGCGCGCTGACTTAAGAGATGTGGTCCAGCGCCGGGAACTGATCGGCACGATCGCCGCAGACAAAACCGCCCAAGTTTTTCCGGAAACTATGGGCCGGGTGACCTCAATCCTGGTCCGGGACGGCAGTTATGTGACTAAGGATCAACCGTTGCTCATGATTAAGAATGAGAGCATCGGTTTTGATTTTGAAACGGCGACCGTCAAATCACCGATCAACGGCGCCATGGCCAAGATCCTGACCGAAGTGGGCAGCCTGGCCAGTCCACAGGCGCCGGTGGCAATCGTCGTTGATTTTTCAACGGTCAAGCTTATGTTTAATGTTGCCGAAGCTGATGCCCCGAGTATCCGCCTTAACCAAAAAATCGATTTTACAAGCGACGGCGTGACCGACGAGGTTTTTTCGGCCGTGATCACGGAAATCAGCCCAGTGGTTGATCCCATGACCCGCACGGTCAGCGTCAAGGCGACCGCGGCCAACCCCCGCGCCCGGCTTAAGCCGGGCATGACCTGCCGGGCCGTGGTCAGCATCGCGGAAAAAAGAAATACGCTGGCGGTTCTCCGGGACGCTTTGACGGATAATGCCCTGTTCGTGGTCGGTGATGATTCAGTCGCTCAGCGCCGGGCAGTTAAGATTGGCATGGTTGG
>CBFGIH010000044.1:7993-9408 GCA_965648775.1 Caldifarciminota bacterium
AATACGCCGAGATCACCGATGGCCTGCAGGCAGGAGAATTGGTAATTATCCTGGGCCAGCAGCGCCTGGCCGGCGGCGAAAAAGTCAAAGTCCTGGTGAGGAACTGATGAAGATCACGGAACTTGCGGTCAAGCGGCCTCTGACTATCGGCATGATCTTTCTGGGGTTGATCGTGTTTGGCGCCGTGTCTCTGACCAAACTGCCCGTGGATCTTTTCCCGAACGTCACCTTTCCGATGATGATCGTGCTAACCGGCTACCCGGGCGCCGGTCCCCAGGAGATCGAAACCCAGGTCACGGAGCCGTTTGAGAAGATGCTGGGCACGATCAACAACGTGGACAAGATCACTTCCACTTCCTCAGATAACACCTCCATGATTATGCTTCAGTTTGAATGGGGCACGAATCTCGATGCCGCCTCCAATGACGTGCGGGACCGGTTGGGTTTGGTGACTCCTTATTTAAGCGCGGACATCGAGCAGCCCATGATCTTTAAATTTGACATTTCCCAGCAGCCGGTGGTGATGTACAGCGTGACGGGCGCGATTGATCCTCTGGAACTGGATCGGATTGCCAACGATATCGCGGATGAACTGCAGAAGGTGGGCGGCGTGGCTGCTTCCTACGCGATGAGCGGCAGTGAGAAAGAAATTCAGGTGATTCTCGATCCCTTGAAAATGACCGCGACCGGCATTTCCGCGGAGCAGATTCAAAACATGTTAAAAGCGCAGAATCTCAACTATCCGCTGGGGTCGGTAGAAAGCGGAACCAGGGCTTATCTGTTGCGGCTGATCGGCGAATATAAAAATTTGGAAGATATCGGCCAAACGGTGGTCGGCAGCCAGAACGGCATTCCCATCCGGTTGAACCAGGTGGCGCGGATCATGGCGCGCGGCTCGGAAATAACATCGATTTCCCGCACCAACGGCAAACCGTCCATCTGGGGCATGATTCAGAAGCGGACGGACGCAAACACGATCAAGGTTTGCAACGGCGTCATTAAATCGATCGCGGCCATCAAGAAAGATCTGCCGCCGGGCGTGGATATCGCCGTCATTTTCAATCAGGCCGATTTCATCAACCGATCCATCAAGAGCACGGGCAACACCCTCATCATCGGCGGCCTGCTCGCGGTCCTGATTCTCTTTTTGTTCCTGGGCAATCTGCGTGCCACTTTCTTTGTCGGGCTGGCGATTCCCATCGCGGTATTCTTCACCCTCTTTTTCATGTTTCTGTTTGGTCTGACCCTGAACATGATTTCCCTGGGCGGATTGACCATTGCCATCGGCATGGTCCTGGACGCGGCCATCGTGGTCTTTGAAGCCATTTACCGCCACCGTCAGGAAAAAAAGGAAGGACCAGACGTCGCCGCCATCCGTGGCGCGGGCGAGGTAGGCATGGCCATTAGCGCCTCAA
>CBFGIH010000045.1:0-9398 GCA_965648775.1 Caldifarciminota bacterium
GCCCGAGACCGGTTATGAAGAGTTCGAAAAATTATTGAGCGACGCCGAGGCTGCGGTAAAAATGCTGCAACTGCCTTACCGCATTCTTCTTTTATGCACCGGCGACATGACTTCCGCCGCGGCCAAGACCTATGATATTGAAGTCTATGCACCCGGCATGGAAGAATGGCTTGAAGTTTCTTCTGTAAGCTGTTACGAACAGTATCAGGCCCGGCGCGCTCAGATCCGATACCGCAAGACGACCGGCGGCGTTGATTACGTGTACACGATCAACGGCTCGGGCCTGGCCCTGCCCCGGACGCTGATCGCGATCCTTGAGCACTATCAAACCGCGGACGGCCGCGTCCGCATCCCTGAGGTTCTCCGGCCGTACCTGTCTGAACGCGAATACCTTGTCCCTTGATCCCGCGGCCTGGCTGGCTGATGTCCAGGCCACTTTCGGCGTCAATCCTATTATTTTCGGAAATTAAAAAAAATTAACGGTTTTCCCAAAATGATTTCAGGACGCCGTTTTTGATATAACACCAGGACATGCCCTTCGTGTTTTCCGCGCACATGATCCGGCCTTTGCGGTCAAGACCGATTAAGCCGCAGCGGCATTGGTGTTTCGTGGCGAGGTCAATGGCCAAACGGCCGGCGGCCGGCGCGGGAAGCCGTTTAAGATACTGGACCGCCCGAAACGCCAGCAGCAGTTTCATGATCTGTTCGCCATGGCCGGTGGTGGAAACACCGCCGTTTTTATCGCAGTATGTTCCCGCACCGATGACGGGCGTGTCGCCGACCCGGCCCGGCAGATGGAGCAGGATGCCACCGGTGGAAGTGCCGGCGCAGATTTCTCCCCGGCGGTCGATGGCCACCGCACCGACGGTGCCGTAATATTCAATGATCCGGGCCAGCCGCGGGAAATAGACATTTTTTAAAGATTGGCGCGCGCGCCGCCAGGCGAGTTTTTTTTCAGGGGTCAGGGGATCATAAAAAGGAAAGCCCATGATCCGGGCAAAACGTACGGCGCCTGCACCGCTCAGCAACAGATGATCGGTTTTTTCCATGACCCGCCGGGCGATCCGGATTGGATTCTGGACATTCCGGATGGCGGCCACGGCGCCGAAATCACCAGCGCTGGTCATGAGCGAGGCATCCATTTCCACGGAACCGGTCAGCCCCGGCATCGAACCCGTGCCGGCGTTGAAAATGGGCGTGTTCTCCAGCCGGGCCACGGTTTCCTCCACCGCCGCCAGACACGAGCCGCCCTGCCGGAGAACATCATAGCCCGCCTTAACCGCGGCGCGCAGGCCCCGGTCGCGGCGCTGGGGATAGAAGATCCCGCCCGCACCGCCGTGCGCAATGAGCACCGGTTGGGTCATCGCTGCCGGGCGATCTTGCCCAATCGCTGGAAACGGCCGGCGTTTAAAAACACGAAATAAAGACCGGCACCGGTGACGCGGCCCTGATCATCCCGGCCGTCCCAGTGCACTTGATGATCAATAATGTCCTGATGCGAGAAAGTCCGCACCTTGCGGCCGCTGAGGGCAAATATGCTGACAGTGGGAGATAAAGAATCCGGATAATCCAGGATCAGATCACATTCATCCTGAAACGGATTGGGCCGGGCATAGGGCCGGGTGTAATTGGCCAGCGACACGGCCTGGAAATCACTCAGGTTGCCGGTGTTGCCATAGTGGTCAATCGGTTGAACTGCGTACCAGTAATTGCCGCGACGATGCTGAAAGATGTAAAGGGTTGTATCCAGAAGGTTTTCCCGCGCGCACCGGCCGTTGGTCAGATTAATGATTTTGATATCATCGATAAAACACCCGCCCAGATTAGTGCTGGCGTCGGTGCGGTAGCGGAAGATCAAGGGGTAATTACCCGGCGGCAGGAGGACCCGGCGGCGCTGCCAGCCGGCTGAATAGCCGTAATGCACATCCCGGAACGGGCCGTATTCGATGATCAGGGAATCCGTGCGATCCTGCGTGTGGTAATTAAGAAAAACATCCAGCACGCCAAGATCCGGGATCGCGATCGGTTCCCGGGTTGCGGCGGAATTATTCAGATTGCCGGTATTGCCGGAATAAAGCGCATAAACGCCCGAATGGCAGTTGGCGGTGTTGAACGTGAAGCCGTTGAGCAGCCAGCGGCTCGTGTCTTCTGCACCGTCGTGAAAACAAACTGCGGTGTCGGTGCCGGCCACGACCCGGTACGAAACCGGCGCCAGGTCCCGGGAGAGGTTCCAGATCAGCTGGAAGTCATTTTCGCCGCCCACGGTGCCGATTTTCAGCTCGACCGGTGTCGGCCGGATATCATCCTGCTGGTAAAACCAGTTTAAAAAAACGGGCCATGAGGAACCACACCAGTCCAGACCCGCGTAGTAATCGACCAGCTGTTTAAAGCGGTCATAGGTGAAAGGAAACCAGGCCGTTAAACCCGTGGTCCGGGAAAAACGGTCGTCATCGTAAACGGCATGAATAATGAGCGACTGGTAGGTCTCGGACAGTTCACCGGCCTGGGAGGCAAGGTTCGATTCGGCCATAAGCCGGATCAAGTCACCCAGGTCGACATAATCATCGGTCGAGTCCGGTATCGGCACGCCTTCGGGGATGGTCTGCACGGCCGCGCGCACTGCCCGCCACGGCGCCGCGGGCGCGGCAAAAGTGATTTGCGCAGTCAATTGCTGCCATTGACTCGCCAGTTTTTCCAGCCGATCTGCCCGGATCGCGCTTAAGGCATGCGGTTGTATGCCGGCGTAGCAACTGTGACTGAGGTCAACGAACTGGCGGGCCAGGTCGGTTTCGTTGACATCCGGATGTTCGCGGAGATATTGCAATATCTCGTCGTATGGGAATCCCCGCAGGGGCCAGAGTCCCTGGACCGCCAGGTAGACCTTCACATAGTTTCTTATTTCAAAACCAACCTCCGCCTGCTGCATGGCGCAGGCGTCGACCGCCAGCAGATTGATCTTTTCACCGGTGGACTCATACACGGAACGGAAGGCCTTTTGAAAATCACCATCGGCAATGCTCATCTGGCGGCCGCTGGAATAGTCGGTGCCGAAAGAGCGCCGGGCTTGAGATGTCCAGCCCGTGCCATGATCCCAGAGGATGACCAGGTAGCGATCAGCGGGCCAGTTAGACATGCTCCAGTTCATGAACGCAAAGAGGGTGTTCCAATCGCACATATCCACGGTGCCGAGATTTTCAAAGACGACAAAAGTGTCGGGAAGAATGCCCAGGCGCTGGCCGCCGAGATACGGCCGGTCGATCTGGACGACGATGGAAACTTTTTCAGAGGAGCCGACCTTTTTCATCTCCGCCAGATCCGAGTCCGCGTAAACGGCCAGGTCGTTGTCCGCGGCCATGTAAACCATGACCAGCCAATCCCGGCCATAGAGCAAAAGCGGCACTGATAAGAGCCAGAGCAGCTTTTTCATGGCCAATTGTAGCGAAAAAGAGAAGAGAGTCAACGGACCGCGTTATTCCCGGCGGCCGGAAAAGGCGTTGTGGTTTGGCTAATGGGTTTCATAGGGCGCAGCCGGATCACCTTGACGCTTGGTAAAGGACTCCGTGCTGCCGCCGGTTTTTCCGGGGAAAGCGGGGAGTGATTAATGCCGGTCGCACCTACCCGTTAGCGGCCACAGTTCTCTACCAGAATTTATTTTTCCCTGATGGCAATCGCGTAGTTGCGCCGGTCGGTGTCGCCGCGGCGAAATGAGAAAAAAAGTTCGGGGTGACATTTTACGCACAGATCAAGATCGGCCACAGGTTCGGCGCCGAGAATTGAACGGACACACTTTTTAAGGTCCAGGTATTGACGGAAACCGCGCTTCACGACCGCATCGGGATGATTGCGGCGAAAGCTTTCCGCCACGTCATCGCCGATCTCGTAGCAGCAGGGGCCGATGCTGGCCGCCAGGACATAGCGGAAATTATTAAGCAGACGCGCGGCGTTTTGCACGATGCCGGCGCGGAGCGAGCGCCAACCGCAGTGGATGGCCACCGCGCGCTGTTCATTGTATAAAAAAACCGGCAGGCAATCCGCGTTCTTAATGCCGATCGCCAGGCGGTGACAGGATGTGGTCAGGCCGTCGCCGATGCGGCCGGCTTCGTGATCGATATCAATGATGGCGGCGGAGTGAATCTGCTCGAGCAACACGGGTTTGAAGCGATCCAGAAAATCAAGAGTGGAGCCAACCGTGGAGCAGGCGATCCTGATTTGCTGATCGGTGTACTGGAAATAGATAAGATCGCCTTCGGCGACGCGCTGCCAGTGGGTTGGGTTAAGAACGACGCACCTCCCAGTCCCTGATCTTGATTTCAATCTTGCGTTTCCCGGTATAGGAATCCTCATCGATCGCGTACAGACAGTTCAAGCGGGTTTGCCCCGGCACGAAATGCAGTATCTGTTCGGCTTCCTGAAAGGCGATGGCCGGAAAGTGCCGGTCTTTTTGGCGCAGGGCGAACCGGAGATGCCGGCCCGCCACCACCCGGGGTATGCCGACTACCTGTAAATCTTCGCTATAAAATACCGGTTCAGGGTTATCCAGACCGGTCGGTTCGAAGAAAGAAAGAAAATAAACAAGTTCGGGCGTGATTTCGTTCAAATCCAGACGGAGATCGTAATGCCGCTTGCGGACAAACAATCCTGAGGGCATTTCCGCCGCATAATCATTGATGCAGCGCCGAAAATCATCAATTTCACTTCGTTTGAGTTCTAAACCCGCGGCCTGCTTGTGCCCGCCAAATTTTATCAAGCAGGTGCGGGAGGCGTAAAGAGCCGCAGCGAGATCAAACCCGGGGATGGAACGGCCCGAACCTTTGGCGGTCGTCTCTTTGACCGCCAGCAGGATGGTTGGTCGGTGCATCTCTTCACTCAAGCGGGCGGCGACAATGCCCACAACCCCTTCGTGCCAGGCGGGATCGGCCAGCACGATGACGCGGTCTTGCTGCCGGCCCTCCTGTTCGATTGCCGCCCTGGCCGTTTCGAGGATTCGGTCCTGGATGGCCTGTCTTTCCTGGTTGTCAGCGGACAGGCGGCGCACAATCTCGGCGCAGCGGGCCGGATCATCACTTAAAAAAAGTTCCAACGCTTCCCGGGCGTCGCGCAGCCGTCCGCAGGCATTGATGCGCGGGCCGAGCCGGAAGCCCAGGTGGTAAGCATAAACCCGGCCGGTGATGCCGGTTTCCGCCAGGAGGGCTTCAAAGGCCGGCCGGCGGCGGGATTTTATTTTATTAAGCCCGTACTTGACCAGGCAACGGTTTTCATCAATCAAGGGGACGACATCAACCACCGTGCCCAGCGCCACCAGGTCAAGATCTTCGAAGATGTCACCGGCGGCGCGGCCCAGCCGCTGGTGCAGGGCCTGGGTCAATTTAAACGCCACGCCCACGCCGGCCAAATCCGGAAAGGGGTACTGGCTGGCGGCGAGCTTGGGATTAAGAACCGCCAGCGCCGCCGGCAATTCGGACGGCGGCAGGTGATGATCGCAGATTATCACGTCAAGTCCCTGCTGACGGGCGTATTTTATTTCTTCGACGGCCGTGATGCCGCAATCCACGGCAATGAGCAGAGAACATTTATGCCGAAGGGCCTCATCCACGCCGGTGCGGGACAGCCCATAGCCCTCTTCAAAACGGCTGGGCAGAAAGTAATGGACGCGGACGCCGAGCCGGCGCAGGTTCGTGTGGAGCAAGGCCGTCGCGGTGATGCCGTCAGTGTCGTAGTCACCGTGGATCAGGACCGATTCGGCGTTTGCCACCGCGCGCGCGAGCCGGTCGGCTGCGCGCTCCATGTCGGGCAGGAGAAAGGGATCATAGAGGTGATTCAGGGAAGGCGCGAAGAATTTTTCTATCTGCCGGGGTGTGTCATAACCGCGGTTTTTCAAGATCTGGACGATCGGCTGGGGAATTGTTTTACCGCGGATGATCAGGGCGGTTGCTTCCGCGTTTGCTTGTTTCGGCAGCCACTCGGACATGGAATCAATATACATGGAAAAAGAGGAACCGTCAAGCCAGGCCATGAATCCGCCAGGAAGAAAATTGTGGGGTGATCCGTAAGCCGGGTTCTGTTTTAGATAGCCATTTCTCTTGGCCGTTCATCACTGAACGGCTCTGTGCGACCTACCTGCTCCGTATCCCGCCGAAGCGGGAAAAAGCGGGCCACTTTAAGCGGAGCAATTTGGTTTTGCTTCGGATGGGGTTTGCCGTGCGTCCCGCGTCACCGCGGAACCGGTGAGCTCTTACCTCGCCTTTTCACCCTTACCCCGCACCGGAAAAGGTAAACCAGGATGGCGGTATCACCTTCTCTTTAATTGGGTGAGCGCTTGCCGGTGCGGGGCGGTATATTTTCTGTGGCACTTTCCGTCTAAGCCTTCCCGTTAGGAAGCATCCTGCCCTGTGAAGCCCGGACTTTCCTCTCACCTGGAGCGGCTATCCGATCACCCCACGGGCAAGTATATCGGGAATAATATCAGAGTCAAGGCCATCCTTTGCTGTTCCATTTTAAAATAAAATTTTTCTCTTGAGGGCCCGCTCACGAAGCGCGCGTCTTTTCGGAAAGGAGAAAAGAGGGAGAGTTAAGATGTGCAATCACCCTGCCCATAATTTTACCTGGTTCGAGAATTCATGTCCGGTGGACAGAGCCCTTCGATCAAGGAAGAAGGAAGGAGGATTGTTGCCCGGCAGGATTCACTAAAGGAAGGGAATTTTTTATCACCTCCAGTCCAGCTGAAGATAAATGGTCCGCGGTGGCATCGGGTAGTCGAGATCGCTGATCGTGTTGCCGAACTGAGTGGCGTAATGAGTGTCAAGGATGTTCTTGCTGCCGGCGCTGATTGACAAACGTTCCTGGATCGTCACCGACGCGCCAAGATCTAATCGGATATAAGAAAACAGGGTTTTGGTGTCGATGGCGATGTCGGGATAACCATCCCAGTTTTCATAATAATTCTTCCGGTCAGAAGTGTAAAGCGCGGTCAGGTTCAGATAGACATTGTGGATCGGAGTATAGATCCAGCGGCTGGAAATAGCCAGCGCCGGCACAAAGGCCGCCTGCCGTTCCACGTCCCGGAAAGTGGTCGTGGTGCCGTCGTAATAAACCAATTCCCGGTTGCGTTGCTGCGCCTGGATGAAAGTCAACTCATTGTCAACCGTGAGCCCTTTGATAAACTTTGCGCGGTTCTCCCATTCCAGGCCCAGGAATTTCATGCGGTTGATATTCTGTGGACGCCACCAGCCAGCCTGGGTCGGCAGCCAGGCGATCCGGTCATGGATGACCCGGCTG
Source organism: Caldifarciminota bacterium (assembly GCA_965648775.1). GTDB lineage: Bacteria > Hydrothermota > Tepidihabitantia > SM23-42 > JAOAFX01 > CBFGIH01. The sequence continues at coordinate 7,276 of CBFGIH010000045.1, forward strand.
AAGAAAGAGATGTTGTTTTGCAGAGACCGGCCGGCACCCAATTCAAACCGGAGTTCCGCCGCGCTGCCGTGCTCGGGTTTAAGATTGGGATTGCCGTAAAGCGGTGAATAAAGGTCATTGAATCCCGGCGCCCGAAACGCGCGGCCCAGTGAAAACTTAATCCGCACCAGCTCAGTGGCAGAAAAAACCGAGCCCAGCATGGGTGAAAAAAAGAAACCGTAGCCGGAATTCCAGTCCAGGCGCAAGCTTGGGTTCAGATGAAACCGGTCAGCGGTCTTTTTTAACTCAAGCCAGGCACCGATCGAACGTTGGGACGCCGACCACGCCGTATCGCCGTTTTGCGGCGATGTTTTTTTGGTTTCAAGCGTGTCGTACCGCGCATCAATGCCGTTGATTAAATCCGCACCGCCGACCCTGATCCGCAGGGAGGTCTGGAGGCCCAGGGTGTAGGTCTGCCAGTCGTAATCTTCATCCACCGTATCGGCAAAATTCCAATAACGGGTGTGATACTGGATCCGCTGGTCATTACCGAAGATTTTGTTCTGCCACTGACGGTCCACGGCCGGCTGCCAGGTAAAATCCAGCGCAGCCAGGGTATTGATATCATGTTCCCGGTCATGAAGTGAGGTCGCGCTCGAGTCGCCCAGAACCGGCAGCGGATTGATGCTATCAATACGTGGTTTTGGTCCGGGCACGCCATACTCTCGGTTACTGTACTTGACATCGCCGCCGATTACCCATGCGGGTTGGTTAAAGCCAAGAAAAAACCGTCCGTGGTAACCGGCGTAATCGCTGTTACTGCGATAACCATCGCAGGCGCGGTAACCACCCGCGGCAACGAGATCCAGATCATCCAGGGGAAGACCCACCCGGCCAAAGACGGTGCGATCGGCGGCAGGATCGCTGCTTGGTCCGGCCGAGCCCAGATGGAACGTGGTTGTTGGTTGGTCGTAATGCCGGCGGGTAATCAAATTCACCACTCCGCCCAGGCCGTTGGCGCCGTAAAGGCTTGACGCCGGCCCCTTGATGATTTCCACGCGTTCAACATCATCGATCATGCCGGCGTTAAGATCACCGACGCCGGTCAACACCGAGTTTATGGGTTGACCGTCCGAAAGCACCAGCACGCCGGAAGACGGCACGCCTCTTAGGTTGATGCCCGCGAAAGAGCCGGCCTGGCCATATTCCCGGATATCAATACCCGATAAGTTATTGATGGCTTCGGCCAGCGTCGCGGGCCTTAGGGCATCAAGGTCCTCGCGGTTTAAGAGCCGGACTGCGGGCGCGATGTCCCGCAGGACCGAAGGGTAGCGGGTCGCGGTCACGACGACGGTGTCGAGTTGAATGATTTCCTGGCTGGTGAGAAACAGCATAACAATCCAGGGCAAAGCAACCTCCTTTCGTCCGAAGGACTGCACCGGTGCCGTCGAAGCGGTCTCCTGGCTGATCCCTCTCTGGTCGACCTTCCCACCCCGCGTCTAAGCCACCGGCGCGGGGCAGTGGTCTACGTTGACCTCGAAACGCCTGGAATCACAGTAGCGGCGACTGCGGCCGATTTTCACAGCACTTCCCGTGACTTCGCCGGCGGTTGATTATATGTCTATTTGTTTTTCTGTCAAGCCCCGATCAAGGTTTTGATTTATTCGGTTACCTGATCTCTGAAGACAACGACCAGTTTCATCTTAACTTGACTTGAGGGGAATTTTATTTATAATGGTTCATCGGGGCGTGGCGCAGGTGGCTAGCGCACCAGCTTGGGGTGCTGGGGGTCATGCGTTCAAATCGCATCGCCCCGATTTTCCTCTTGATTTTTTCCGGCATTGCGGTAAGATAACGCGATGCCTTTTGTTTTGCTGATTATCAACCTGACACAACCGATCCTTTTGATCAAGGATTCAACCCTTTACGCTGCGGACCCGAATCAGCGCAAAGTTATCAGCATCCAGTGGCCGGAAGAAATTATCGATCAGGTCTACGACCACGATGTTTATCTTTTAACCCAGCGTTTCCTCTGGCGCCTTGATCCGGCAACCCTCACGGTGCTTGACCGGGCGCTCTTGCCGCAACGATTCAATTACTTAACAACCCGCGAGCAGGAGATCGTGCTGATCGCGGCCGAAGAA
>CBFGIH010000046.1:0-9386 GCA_965648775.1 Caldifarciminota bacterium
CAGGTCTGGGTTTCGGCGCCCTTTATTTTGGACGCTGCAGCGACCGATTTAATAATCCCTTCCGCCTGTTTATATTTTTAGAACTGGGCGCGGGTATGACCGCGTTGACCCTCGGTTTTATGCTGGGGTTCCTTCCCGTTATCTACCGCAATTTATACTGGGCGTTTGGCGGCAATCACTGGATCGGCGAGGTCCTGACTTTTTTTCTTTCCTTCATTTTCCTGTTTGTTCCCACCTTTTTAATGGGCGGAACCCTGCCGGTGTTAAGCCGCAGCATAATTCATCGATCGGAAGAAATCGGCGTCCGGGTGGGACAATTGTACGGTTTCAACACCCTGGGCGGTGTCGTGGGCGCGATTGCCGCAGGATTCTTCCTGATCCCGGCGCTGGGATTAAAAACGTCAGTTTATTACGCCGTGGTTTTAAACGCGGCCATCGCCTTATGCGCGTGGTTGATCCGCATCCCGGCCGTTCCCATACTGATTACTCCGGTGCCGGAGCACCATCGCCGCCCCGAACTCACCTGGCCGCTGATCGTTGCCCTGGCTGCCGGTTTCACCGGTATGGTTTATGAAATCCTCTGGTTTCGGGCACTAAGTGTTTACCTGACCAACGCCACCTACAGTTTCACCACGGTGCTGGCGGTTTATCTTGCCGGCCTCGGCATCGGCTCGGGATTGATCAGCCCACGGTTGATGCGTCGTGGTCTGGCTGCAAGGCATATTGTCCGTCTGCAGTTTTTAATTGCTGGTTACGCTCTTTTTTCAACTATTTTTCTCAGCCGTCTGCCCGCTCTTTTGTATCGCATGGCCGGAGTCTTGGAAAATCCGACCATCCGCCTGTTCCTGCCCGGTTCGGTCCTGGGGATCGTTCTGATGCTGGTGCCGACGATTCTTATGGGCGCGGTTTTTCCCCTTCTGGTACGTCTTTACGCCCTGAATCCCGAAGGACTGGGCTCGGATGTTGGTCGACTATACCTTTTCAATATCTTCGGCAGTATGGCCGGACCACTGATCGCGATATTTTTCTTAATTCCTCTCATGGGTACGGTAGTTGGTATTATGATCACGGCCTTTATGAATCTGCTCCTGGCTGCATATACCTGGAGAGCGGGTTGTCCAGTTGACCGAATCCGCGTCAGACCTTATTATTTCCTGGCCGCGGCCGTGATTGTGCTTTGCGCGGTGCTGGGGGTCAAGAATACACGCCTCCTGCCGCCTTCCATTTATCATTCCTTGACGCGACATGACCGGATTCATTATTACCGGGAGACACCTTCGGGCACGGTGCTGGTGAGCGAAGATCTTTACACCGGGATCCGCGCCTGTTATGTCAACAATAACGCGGTCTGCGGCACCACCTATGATGCACTCAAGGTCGTGAAGATGCTGGGTTATCTGCCGCTGTTGGTGAAACCTGAAACCAGGGATGCCCTGGTCATCGGTTTCGGCATCGGCATTACAACGGCCTGTCTGGAAAAAGGCGGGGTTATGAATATTGATTGTGTGGAAATCGCGCCGGACGTGCGCCGGGCCGCGGTCTATTTTCAGGATTACAACCGCCGGGTTTTTCGATCGCCCCGCGTCTCGTTCATCGCCGGTGACGGCCGTCATTACCTGTTCCTGACCAGAAAGCAATATGATGTCATATCCTGCGATCCCACCCATCCGATTCTTGGATGTGGAACCTTGTATACCCGGCAATACTTTGAACTTCTACACCGGCATTTGAAACCAGGGGGCGTGGCCTGCCAGTACCTGCCGTTGCATAAAATCACGCCCGCGGATTTCCGGTCGCTGGTTCGCACCTTTGCTTCGGTTTTTCCCCGGACCACGGTCTGGCTGGGTCACAGCCACGGCATTCTAATGGGCACGGATCAACCCTGGCGCGTTGATTTTAAGCAAATCAGAGAATTCCTGCAAGGAATCGGCGACGAGATCCTCGACGATCCGTACGCGTTGGTCACCGCGTTGGTGCTTGATTCAGCCGGCGTTCAATATCTGGGCTCAACCGCCCGCCTGCATACCGACGATCTTTTATTCCTCGAGTATTTCCGCCCCGCCAGTTTGCGGCGGCAAAACTGGGAGTTAAATCTGCAACAATTGATCGCCAAACCGGCGGATCCTTTCGCGCTGTTTGCCGGTATTCCAGGAGATACGCTGTCGCGTTATCAAAAAGGCCGACAATATTTCTGGTCAGCACTGATTGCCCAGAATCAGCATGATCGTCGTCGTTTTGAAGAAGCGCTGATGGCAGCGGCCGCGGTAAATCCTGAAAACCGTGAAATCCGGCGATTCGTGAAAGCCGGTTTTCCTTAATGCCGTGTTCGTGATCATTTTTCGAAACAAAAGACCGGCGTTATTGACATAATTGACTCTTGACAAAATGCAAATAATATATACAATTGATAAAATGACTAAAGGAGGAACGATGAGAAAGATTTTTGCGGTGCTATTTTTAGCCCTGCTGTTTGTTGGCTGCGATATGGCGACGGACGCGGCTAAACTGAAACCAGATATTGAGGTCACCTGGGTCAATCCGGTTGCCGCTTGTGTTGATTCGGGCGGTTTCGCGACGATTAGTGAAATTAAAATTGTGGCTCGTAATTCTGTGGACGCCCAGATTGAAAAGATGATCTGGGAGTATTACGATAAAAACGGCAATCAGTTTTTAAGCCCGTTTGAAATCGCCATGCATCTGCAGGTGCCGGGCATGCTCAGCCCGGAGGATGTTGACACCGTGGGTCTGGAAAATGTACCGCTGCCGATCGACACGGTCCTGATTTATCTGCTCAACACTCAACAATATGAAGCCCGGGCAAAGATCGGTCTCGTGGCTTTTGATGAATATCAAATGTCGACTTCTGATACCGCCTGGTTCTGGTTTGGACTTTACCGAAATCCTTGATTTTAAACTGATTGACAAAAAGGGCCGCTTTTAAAAGCGGCCCTTTTTGCTTGGTGCCGAAATGGTTGACTACAATGCCTTAAAGACCTTTTTCAAGGCATTTTCCAGTATATCCATGCCTGTCTGCAGTTCAGCCTCATTAATCACCAGGGGCGGAATCAAGCGGACGGTTGTTTCACCGGCGCCCAGCAACAACAGACCGTTTTTGAACGCTTCATAGACCACCGCGTCACGGTGGTCCTTGACCGGTGCGCGGCTCATCCGGTCCGCGACCAGCTCGATGCCCAGCATCAGACCCCGGCCCCGGATATCGCCGATAAATTCGTAATGACTGGCCAGGGCTTGAAGCCGCTCGATGGCAATTTCGCCCAACCGGGCCGCGTTTTCGATCAGACCCTGCTCGAGCAGTTCAATGGTTTTTACCGCGGCTGCGCAGCAAACCGGGTTGCCGCCGAAAGTCGAGGCATGAGCACCAGGGGGCCAGTTCATGATCCCGGCATTAGCCACGCAGGCGCCCAGGGGCAGACCAGAGGCAATGCCTTTGGCGATGCAGTAAATATCGGCTTTCGTGTCGTAGTGCTCGATCGCGAACATGCGGCCGGTGCGGCCCATGCCGGATTGGACTTCGTCGTCCACCAGGAGGATGTCGTATTTATCGCACAGGGCACGCAGGGCCGGCAGCCAGCCCTTGGGCGGCGTGATGTATCCGCCTTCACCTTGAATCGGTTCCACGAAGACCGCGGCCACTTCTTCGGGTGGCGCAGTCTTTTTAAAAACAAAATCATCGATATAACGGATACATTCGAGGTTGCAGGATGGATAATCAAGATGGAGGGGGCAGCGGTAACAGTAGGCATAAGGAACGTGCGTCACTTCGGGAACCAGGGGTGCGAAGAAACGGCGCTGGGCTGCTTTGGATCCCGTCAGCGACAGGGCGCCGAAGGTCCGGCCGTGGAAAGCGCCAGCGAAGGCGATAAAGCGCGGCCGGCGTTTGTAATAACGGCTTAGTTTCATGGCGCATTCGACCGCTTCTGCGCCTGAGTTGCTGAAAAATACTTTTTTATTGGGTCCGCCTGGCACGATCTCGGCAAGTTTTTCAGCCAGCTCGGTTTGTTTCGGGTAATAAAAATCAGTACCAGACATGTGGATTAACTGCCGCGCCTGCTGGGTGATTGCCGTGATGATCTGGGGATGACAGTGACCGGTGGCGACTACTCCAATACCAGAAGAGAAATCAAGAAACAGATTGCCGTCCACATCCTTGACCCAGGCGCCTTGGCCGCTTTCAATTACTGCCGGGTAAGAGCGGGTGTAGGAAGGTGATATGTGCTTGGCGTCCTTTTTTAAAATCTCGCGCGCTTTGGGCCCGGGCAAGGCCGTGTTGATCCGGGGTTTTTTTATTTCATGCTTTTTCATGTCCAGCCTTTTTATTAACCTCTATTATTTTTTCAAACTTGTTCATCCGCTATGCTCTTTCTTTTCATCCCAGGTATCAATCTGCGCTTTCTGCAGCGTGCCGGAATAATCAACATAGACGGTTTTGACTTCGGTGAAAATTTCGTACACGGTCCAACCGCCTTCACGATGACCGTTGCCCGTGTTTTTCATGCCGCCGAAGGGAAGGTGACATTCCGCGCCGATCGTGGGCGCGTTGATGTAGACAATGCCGGTTTCTGCAAGATCCATGGCTTTGTGCGCGAGATTCAAATTGTTGGTGTAGATGCTGGAGGAAAGGCCGTAAACTGTTCCGTTTAATATCTCCATCGCCTGTTCAAAGTTCTTCGCCTTGAGCACGGAAAGAACCGGCCCGAAGATCTCTTCCTGCGCGATTCGCATGTTCGGCGTCACGTCGCAGAACACAGTCGGTTTCATAAACCAGCCCCGGCGGCATTCGCCGGCAGAATAGATTTCTCCGCCGGTTAAAAGGCGGGCGCCGTCTTGCTTGCCGATTTCGACATACGCCATGACCGATTCCCGCTGCGCCTTGCTGACCAGTGGTCCGACTTCAACCGTTTCATCAAGGCCGTTACCCAGTTTCAACCGTTCAACCCGTTCCTTGAGCATCGCCAGGAATTTATCATAAATCGGTTCTTCGAGGATAAGCCGGGAGGTCGCGGTGCAACGCTGGCCCGTGGTGCCGAAAGCACCCCAAAGCACGCCTTCCAGGGCCAGATCCAGGTTGGCGTCCCGGAGCACGACCTGTCCATTCTTGCCGCCCAGTTCCAGGGAGCAACGCTTGAGATTCTTGCCGCATACTTCGCCGATACGGCGGCCGATTTCCGATGATCCGGTGAAGGATATGCCGACGATATCCGGATCAGCCATCAGGGCTTCCCCGATTTCACCGCCGCCGCCGTAAACGATGTTAAGCACACCCGGCGGCAGGCCTGCTTCATGGAGAATCTGGACCAGTTCGCCGGCTGAAGCCGGCGTGTCGGTCGCGGGTTTGATGATGGCGGTATTGCCGCTGGTGATGCAGGGGAAGATTTTCCAGGAAGGTATGGCCATGGGGAAGTTCCAGGGAGAAATCAGTCCCCAGACGCCCAGCGGATCGCGCCGGGTCACCGCGGATTTGTTTTCCAGTTCCGAAGGCACGGCATAACCGTAGAAATGCCGGCCCACGCTGGAGGCGTAGATCGCGGTGTCAATCGCCTCTTGAACATCGCCGCGTGTTTCCTTGATGACTTTGCCCATCTCGCGGGTCATGAGCCGCGCCAGCTCTTCCTTGCGCTGGATCATGATTTCTGCCGCCCGGCGCATGATTTCCGAGCGCTTGGGCCAGGGCACCGTGCGCCAAGTTTTATAAGCCCTTTTCGCCGTTTCAATGGCCAGCTTCAGGTCATCAACGTTGGATTTGGGAAAGACGCCGACCAGATCGTCGTGGTCGGCCGGGTTCCGGTTTTCAAAGGTCCGACCCGATCTCGAATCCAATAACTTACCGTCAATTATGTTTTTATAGGCCTTCATAAAATTTCCTCCAGTCCCCAATTATACCCATTTTTCCCGATGAGTCAAGCGAGTCTAATTTTACTATTGACTTGCATATTATAACTCATATACTTTGTTATTAACAATGAGGATCGTATGAGCCCAAGGCATCGTTGGTTTTCACGGTTGTTGGTACTCGTATTAAATATCGTATCTGATGGTAATATCCTTTTTGCCCAGAACCACCGGGCAATAATAATCAACGGTTCCACAAACAATAACAGTCATCGAGGATGGCAATGAAATTACAAATCAGGAATTCTAAAATCATATTTATTCACGTGGTTTTAATGTGTTTTTATCCACTGCCCCGGCTTTGGGCCGTGACCTACCGGGTCGGACCGACTCAGACATATCATACGCTCCAGGAAGTCGCGGCATTGCTTAATCCCGGTGACAGCGTGCTCGTGGACGGGGATACGACCTATCCGGGCGGGGTGGTTTTCACCGAAGCCGGCACCCCGGCCGCGCCGATTGTAATCAAAGGGGTTCGGATCAACAGCCGTCGGCCAATCATTTCCGGCGGGACCAACACGGTCCACTTCGAGTCGCCCTGGCCCTGCACTACGGGCGCGGACCACTACCGGTTCGAGGGTTTTGAGATAACCGGCGGCAGTTCCCGCGGCATCTTCCACCAGGCGGATGATCTTGTGATCCGCGACGTCCTCGTTCGTAACTGCCCGGCGCACGGGATTCTGGGCGCGGACCAGGGTTCGGGTTCATGCCTGATGGAGTTCGTCGAGGTGCGCGACTGCGGTTCGGGCAGTTCGCAGCACCAGGTCTACATGGCGACGGACGAGGTCAACCGGCCGGGCAGTATCTTCCGGATGCAATTCTGCTACCTGCATGATGCCCGGGGTGGCAACAATGTCAAGTCCCGGGCCGAACGCAACGAGATATACTACAACTGGATTGAAGGCGGGTTTTATCATGAACTGGAACTGATCGGCCCGGATCCCGGCGGCGCGCCGCCGGGTTGGACACCCCGGCTGAAACGCGAGGACTCAGATATCGTGGGAAATGTTCTGCGCAAGCATGGCACGGTATACAGCAACGACAGTAATTTTGCCGTGATCCGGATCGGAGGCGATGGAACCGGCGAATCGCACGGACGATACCGTTTTGTGAACAATACGATCATCTGCGGCACTGGTGCGGTTTTTCGGTGCTTTGACAGTTTAGAGAGCGTGGAAATGCACAACAATGTTTTATACCGGCCCAACGGCGGGATTAATCTCATGCGGACTGTGGAAGCCAACTGGACCCAGGATAGCGCGATTGTTACCGGTTCTAACAACTGGGTTTACCAGGGTGCGGTCAACATTCCGATTCACTGGTCCGGCACGATCCTCGGCACGGATCCCGGGTTTCACAACTATCCCGCACCGGATTACCACCCGGACGCGGGCAGTCCCTTAATCGACGCGGCCAACACCGAACCGCAGAGCCCGGAAGGTTTTCCATTTCCCGCACCTCTTTTCCCGCCGGTTTATCATCCGCCATCGCGGACCGTGCCTCTAATGGCGGAGATCAGGCCGGTCGATGTTTTGCTTGATATCGGCGCCTACGAATACACACCGGCCTTGATTAAGGAAAATAGTACATCACAGACTTTAGGAAAAATGACCGCCTGGCCCCAACCGTTTCGCTCATCCGTCATGATCAAATGGGAACCGCGAGAAGATGGGGAAGATGAAAAGGATGAAAAATGCTCGGTTGCTGTTCAGATTTACGACCGCGCCGGTTGTTTGATTAAAACCTGGTTCTTGCCGGCGGACAATTCCCGTTCGGGCGGCTGGATAAGATGGGACGGAACAAATCAAAAAAACCAGACTGTGGCGGCCGGAGTTTATCTCTGTGTTAAAAAGCCAGGTTCGGTTCAAGATCGCATAATGATTGTAAAAATCGAATAGATTGCTTCGGCTTCTGAATGGATTGACAGCAGAATAAATATCAATATACTAATTGGTTATGAAAAACAAATGGTTTTTTTGGATAATTATGCTTTTCACTTCGTGCGGCGCGCCCCCCGGCGCAAAGGCGCTGAAGATCCTGCAAAAAAGCATAAGTGATTCCTCGGTTATCATCCGCCTTAATGCCGGCCGGGGATTATGGGAAACGGGCGATGCTTCCGGCATGAAGGTTATTTTTGAGATTTTAAACGGCAACGACAAGGAAGGCGTGGTCGCAGCGCTGAACGTGCTTTATGAGTTGGAAGAGAAAAAATATTCACCGTCGGTAGCACGGCTCTATCAGAACGAAGATCCTTTAATCCGGGCCGAGGCCTATCGGCTTATGAGCCGTTGCCCGGATTCGGCTTATTGGGACATCATGCGCATCGGCCTCAAAGATAAAATCGGTAAGGTGCGCCGGCACGCTTACGCGGGGCTGGAGCACATGGCGGACCGCGATGCCTTGTACCGCGGTCTGCGAGACGTGGATCCACTGGTTCGGCTCACCTGCGCTCAGGTTCTGGGCCGGCTCGGCGAACCGGGCATGGAAAATTTTATTAAGAAGGAACTCAATCAAAACAAGACTCCGGAAATTTGGGTTGAGGGCTGCGCCGGTCTGGCTGCTCTCAAAGATACCGCGGCGGTTTCTTTCCTGACGGAGCTGCTCGAGGATGTGCCGTGGGATATCCGCATCGCCGCCGCCGCTGCCCTGCTGGAATTAAACCGGCAGGATGGTGTGCCCGCGATCAAGGAAGGATTGTTGACCGCTGATCCCTTTATCCGGGGTAAATGCGTCGAGGTCATTGGTCAGCATCCTTTGCCTGATTTTTATGAGGCGCTTTGTCAGGCGACCGGCGATATCTATATCAACGTCACGATCGGCGCCATCCGGGCTCTGATAAAATACCGCAAGCCGGAATCACGGGCGGTTTTCGTCCGGCTGCTCGACGCACCCAACCCCTTGGTCCAGATCGCGGCGGCCAGCGCTTTATTACAGTGTCAGGGAAATTATCAATCCGGGAGGTAAGCAAACCATGATGATTCAAGCCACGCAGCTGCGCAAGGGCATGGTGGTCAAGATCGATAACGTGCCGCATTCGGTTTTAAGCGTTGAACACATAACCCCCGGCAACTGGCGGGCCATGATCCAGTGCCGATTGCGCAACCTGGTCAATAACCTTTCCAAGGAAATCCGTTTTCGTTCCGGCGACCGGCTGGAACAGACCGACATCGAGGAAATCGACATGGAATACCTTTACTTCGTGGATGACGCTTATGTTTTTATGAATCTGGAAAATTATGAACAGATTCCCATCCGCAAGGAGCTGATTGGTGAGGATGTCAAGTTTTTGACACCGAACATCCGGGTGCGGGTCGAGTTCTATGAGGGCAAACCGTTCGGTATCATTTTACCCAAGACCGTGACCCTCAAGGTGGTGGAGACGGCGGCTTACATGAAAGACGCAACGGTTCAGGCGCAGCTCAAGCCAGCCGTACTAGAAGGAGGGCATAAGTGCGGCGTACCGTCCTTTATCAATT
>CBFGIH010000047.1:0-7360 GCA_965648775.1 Caldifarciminota bacterium
ATGCAGCCCGGGATGCGACGTGGATGATGCGGCCGCCGCCCGCGCGTCGGAAATGAATGATGGCGCTGCGGCACAAAACCGCCGCAGAAGTCAAATTGATTTCCATGGTCCTTTGCCAGGCTGCGAGCCAGGCCGCCAGCCGTTTGGACAGGGGCGAGGGCTCATAGGCGCCGGCATTGTTGACCAGCACATGAACCCGGCGGTATGTTTTCTGCACCTGCTGAAAAAGCTGCGCCGCGGCTGCCGGCCGCGACAGATCCGCCGCAAACGAACGGCTGTCATTGCCAATTTCCCGCGCCAGCCGCCGGGCGCGGCTGCCCTGCCGGTAATAATGAATCGCCACCGTGGCGCCGCACTGCGCAAGACGACGCACTGCGGCCTCGCCGATGCCGCCGGTGGCGCCGGTGACAAGAATCACCTGGTGTTGAAGATTGATTCTCATCAATGATCCTTAGCCCCGGCATGGCCAGTCAGTTCCCGGGCAAAGGCGAAAACGCTGAAAATACCACCGGTGTGCAGGAACAGGACTCGTCGGTATTTATGATTTCTCAAATGTGTTTTCATGCCGTAAAAGGCCTTGCCGGTGTAAACCGGTTCCAGGATGATGCCGTGGCGGGCGGTCCGCTGGATGGTCCGGATTGCCGCCGGATAGGGTATGCCGTAGCCCTGTCCGACAAAACCGGGAATCAGGTTCAAATCCGGGGGCTCAATTTCTGCCTTCAGACGGAACCGCCGGATCGCTGTTTCGCAGATCGCCATGATCTTGTTCTTAAAATAGGCCACCGTGTCGCAGATGATGACGCCATTGAGATCGATATCCAGGCCGAGAATTTTTTTGCCCAACAGCAGACCCGCGTAAGTGCCGCCGGAGCCCACCGCGCAGTAAAGCGCCTGGATCCGTTGCCTTTTAATGAATCCGGCCATTTCTTTCATTGCGTCCAGGTATCCCAGGCAACCAATTTCGTTAGAACCGCCTTCCGGGATGATGTATGGTTTTTTTCCCCGCAGGGTTCGGCTGTAGCGCGCCATTATTTCCATGCGGCGGGCATACTGGGCCGGGGTAAGGTAGTGAACGCGCGCGGCCAAAAGCCGGTCGAGCAGCAGATTGCCGGTGATCGCAGATCCCGGGCGCCAGCGTAAAAACAGGTGACAATCCAGGTGGAAACTGCGTGCAAACGCGGCCGCGGTCCGGCAGTGATTGGATTGATGCGGTCCACAGGTGATCAGGGTATCGCATCCCTGCTGGTGCGCGTCGGCGATCAGATATTCCATTTTTCGTGCCTTATTGCCGGAAATCAAAAGCCCGTTCAAATCGTCGCGCTTGATGTAAAGCCGGACGCCCGGGACCGAAGAAGGAAACTCGTGAATAGGGGTGATCCGGGTCATTTTCAGCGGCCGCAGTCGCATGGTTTTACCAGTTGGTCAACAGCGTCGTGACCAGTTTTTGGGCAGTCTTGCGGACTGCCTCGTTGATGCCGGCGCTTTCATCCGTGTCAAATATTGACCATTCCGACACCTCGCCTTCCCAGAAAACCGCGTGCCTGGTCTGGTCAAGCCCGCGCACGTGAAAAGACACGGTTACCTTGTACTGGTTGATGTTCTGGGCGCCGGTATAAACATACGGTTCCTTGTTATAATAGGTAACTCGTCCTTCAATCACGAGGTCGGCCTGTTTCTCGTCGGTGATTTTTAATCCGGAACCGGTTCGAAAGGCCTCGATGGTCGCCCGGGTGGCGATTTCATCCAGGCCAGTCTTGACCGTGGTGTTGTCGAAAATCCGGATATGAATTTTTTTTATGTAGTCGGGCAGCAGCGACCGGGTGGAATAACCGCAGCAATTCAACCACAACCCGGCGCCGGCTGCCACCAGCATAAGACCACAGCGGCAAGAGCGGATCATTTCATCATCTCCAATCTTTTAGCCGCCTCTGCGCCCCAGATATCAGCCGAACCTCGTTTTTTTATGATACTGAGGTACCGGGTTCGGGCTTCATCCAGTGCGTTTAAAAATTCCAGGGTCAGTCCGCACTTGAAATCCGCGGTCGGTGCCCACATTTCATCCTCGGGAAATTTGGCGACGATGGTCTGGTAGTGATACAGGGCGTGGATGAAATCACCACGGCCGAGATAGGCTTCGGCCAGCCAGTAATGGAATTCGGGGTTTCCGCGCCCGGCAGCCGCTTTTTTAAGGTAGTCGATGCTGCGGCGGAAATCACCCCGGCGCAGGTAAGCATAGCCGATTTCAAATAAAACTTCCGCTTTTGCCGAGTCCGGGGCAACCGGCAGAAAGCGCTGCGCCGCCTCGATTTCCTCGGCCCAGGCTTCGGCTTTTTTCAAAGAAATCATTTGATTCCGCCGAGCATCGCGTTGCAGAACGCTGTCCTGAGCAGCCAGGCCATAATATACGCCGGCCGAATCAAAGTCACCAATCATATACATAATGGAAGCCAGCTTGAACCGGGCGGCGGCGGCGCGTTCGCCCATCGGAAAGGCGCGGAGTAATTGCTGGAACCGGCTTCGGGCCGTGTCGTAGGCGCCCGCCTGGAACGAAACCAGGGCCCGGTTGTACCAGATCCGCTCCGGCAGTGAGGTATTGCTGGCAGACAGCGAATCGTACAGCGCTTCGGCCTGGTTGAATTGACGATGTTCAATCAGGTATTCGCCGTATTGATCGGCGTATTCGGGGTCAAAGCCAGCATTGACTGTCAGCCAGATGGAGTCGGCGCGGATTTTATGGCCGGTCCGCACCAGGGCAAGGGCATAACGACGAAGCAGTGCCGGATCAAATGCCAGGCGGTCAGCGTCCATGGCCGCGATCGCGGTCCAATCCCGCCGGGCATACCGGTGGTCAAGACACCGGGCAATGGCTTTTTTGGCAAGCAGGGTGTCTTCTGTCTCATCTGCCACGGCCTGGTAGATTTCGTCTACATCTCGTCCTCGGGTATTCAGGCATTCCGCGAAGAGAAAATTGCCGGCGGGGCTGCGATCCTGAGCCAGGATCAAATCCAGCAGGACGGCATCGCAATTCCGTTTTTTATGCCAGAACCGAGCCCGGATTGAACGGGCAAAGCGGGTGGTGTTCCAGAAGCCAAGATAGGGCTCGATCGCCTGCCAGGCGGCCGTGGTGTCGCCATGAACAAGCAGCCACTGGCACCAGAGGGAATCAAGATAGAAGGTGCCCGGATATTCCTGCCGGGCCTTGGTCAGGACCGCACCGGTATCGCCGACCTGGGCTATGCTGCTGGACAGGTTAAGTTGCTCGGGCGGCCGGCGGTTAGTTGAATCCCGGTTGGTGATCAAGAACGCGATCATCGCTTCTTCGGCATCCGTGACGGTGAATTCGCCGGTGGCGGATCCGTATTCCCATTTTTGCAGCAGCCAGAGGAGGTTCTTTCTGGCTGGTTGCTGAGCCAGGCGGGTCAAAAGCGTGTCAAAATGCCGGCGATTAAAAAGACGAACAACCCGGGCGTAACGGAAAAGTAAATCTTCGGGCACGGACGACCAATGGTTATCCTGGTATAACCAGTAAGCCGCCAGGGTGTCACCGACCGCGAGCTGGTTTTCCATCCGGAGCAAGGCGCCCGGCAACCCGGAAATCCGGGAATACAGAGAATCGCGCCGGGCCGGTGATGAGGCGTGGCTGGCCCTGATCATCAGGATCGAATCGTCCTGGGGCAGGATGGTCCAGATGTGGTCATTATTGGGCGCGATTTGCGCCAACCCCCGGCTGATCTGCCAGCACAATAAGGAATCAGGATTGATGTAATCATAGCGCTCGATGAAATCAAAAGCGATGAGGTAACCGTCCAGAACCAGCAGCCGGTGGAGAAACAGGTTGAAGATTTCTTCGCGCCGGACCGCAAAACGGTGTTCGTTTAAGTAAGCAAGGGCGAGGGTCCAGAAACGGCTCAGATCTCCTTGCCGATCCGCGATCCGAATTTGATAGTAAATCGCCTCGGGCACCTCGGCCGCATCTGGATGCTGCCGGCAAAAATTCTCGAAATAAGCCCGTGCGGCCTGATAATCTCCTTTTTCGAAATGGCGGAGACCGAGTTCGTAATCGCCGGGCAGGGTCAGGGCGCGGATCAAGATAATGAGAATCATGATGCCCGCCGCGAAATCAGTTTCCCCAAAATGCTTTCCATTTCGTCCGCCGCGCGGTCCCAGGAAAATTGTTCGGTCCAGCGCCGCGCTCCCCGGGAAAGCGCGCTCCATTGCTTATCGTCCAGGAGTAATTCAGTGATCCGTTCGCACAAGCGGTTGATATCGCCGTAGGGATACAGATAGCCGCTTACTCCGGGTTGGACGACTTCACGCAAACCAGGTGAATCGGCGCAGACCACCGGCGTGCCACACGCCTGTGCCTCCATCGCGGTCAGACCCCATCCTTCTTTGATGGAGGGCTGGACCACCAGGCGCGCCCGTCGGTAAATCCGGAATTTCTCGTCCTCGGTGACAAAACCCGCGAAGCGGACCGGCAGGCCAAGGCGTGAAGCCAGTTTTTCCAGGCCGGGTCGGGCATCACCGTCGCCCGCGACCAGGAGGTCAATGTTCCGCTGACGGCGGACCAGCGCGGCTGCCCGGAACAGGTGATCAATTGATTTGTAGGCTTTGAGCCGGCCCACATAGCAGACAAGGTTCGGTTCCCGACGTTCATCCTCGACCGCGGGAACTCGGGGCCGGCCGCAGCGGACGATATAAATGGGTGTGCACAATCCCATGTGCCGGAGGTCATCAGCGGTACTCTGGGAAATGGCAATGAACGGATCCCGGCGGTAAAACAGAGGGATGGCTTGCTCGGCAAGAAAAACATAGGTGGCCAGCAGAAAATTTGTCTCTTCGTAAATTGCCTGGCGGAACAGGTGCATGGGCATGCCGACCACGGGCGCGCGGGTGAAAAGGGGGGAGTAAAAAGGGATTTTGTTCAGATCGTCAATCACCACATCCACCCGGGTGTGACGCAGGACCCGGCTTAGTCCGACCGGCGCCAGAAAATTAAAATTGCCGCGGCGGCCCAGGCGGATGATTTCCACCCCATCGCAGAGTTCGCGAGGGCTTTGGCCGGCCCCGCGGCTGCACAGCAGAATCACGCGGTGTCCCCGCCGGCGCAACCGGGAAAAAATTTCATAAAGGTAGACTTCGGCACCGCCGGCCTGGCGGTTATGCCAATCTTGCCAGTTAATGATTAAAATGGTCATGAGCTCAGGATGTTATATTTCGGCCCGCCAGTAATTGAGCAGATCCTCCAGGGTTTTGTCAAAAGGAATGCGGGGACGCCAGCCGGTGAGGCGGGTGAACTTGTCGGCGTTGCCCGTGAGCAGGGAGATATCAACTTTGCGCACCCGCTGGGGATCGATCCGAACTTCAAACTTGACGCGGCTTTTCTTTTTCAAAATTTCAATGCCCTGGCTGAGGGCGTGGGCTTGACCCGAAGCGATGTTGTAAATTTCGCCGCTGGCGCAGGAGGTAACCGCGAGCCGATACGCCCGGACCACATCTCGGACATTCATGAATTCACGCTGGATGCCGGTGTTGCCCACCTCAATCAGCGGCGGTCTTTTTCCCTTTTCGATCTCGGCAACCTGCCGGGCGATCGTTGGCAGAACAAAATCGTCCGGCTGTCCCGGCCCGGTGTGGTTGAACGGCCGGAGAATTACGCATTCCAATCCCTCCGCGCCATAGTCCCGGCAGGCCAGTTCCGCGGCGTATTTGCTGACCGCATACGGATTCTTCAGCACCACCGGCGACTGCTCGGTCAGGCGTTCGCCGCCGCCGTACACTTCGCAGGTTGAAACCAGGATGAAGCGGACCGGTTTGTCCAGGGCGCGGGCTGCTTCCAGCAAATTTACGGTGCCCATGACATTGGTGCCATAGGTCAAGGGCCGGTCCCGGAAGGATTTGGCTACGGAACTGACCGCTGCCAGGTGGAAAATTATGTCAGGCTTGTGTGTTTTCACGACTTCCCGGGTCATCTCCAGACTCATTATATCCAGGGGAACGTAACGGCCGCGTTTTGGCCGCAGGAGGGGATAGCAAACGGGCACAATGCGGTCGAGTGTTTCTTTCAATTCCTTGAGGAAATAAGAACCGACAAAACCTTCGCTGCCCGTGAGCAGGATGGTTTTCATTATGTCCGATTGCGCCAGTAATCGATCAGGTCCCGCAGGGTTTGATCAATAGGGATTTCCGGTTGCCAGCCGGTTGCCTGCCGGAAACGCTGCGAGGAGCCGATCAGCAGTTCTACGTCCGAAGGCCGCAGCCGCGCGGGATCGACTTCGACACGGATGGAGACGTTTGAGAGTTTTAAAAAACGGTCGAGCAGTTCGCGGATCTTGATACCTTCGCCCCGGGCAATGTTATACACTTCGCCGGCAGCGCCCTTGGTCAGGGATAGATAGTAAGCCCGCACGACATCTCGGACATCGAGAAAGTCGCGCACCGCTTCCAGATTACCGACTTTAATCACTGGCGGTTTCCGGCCCTTCTCGATTTCCACGATCTGGCGGGCGAAATTTGAGGAGACAAACACTTCGCCCCGGCGGGGACCGGTGTGGTTGAACGCGCGGGTTCGGACAATAAACAGGCCATAACTCTTATAATATTGATAACCAAGGAGGTCCTGGGCGACCTTGCTCACACCGTACGGACTCAGGGGCCGTAAGGGATTTTCTTCTTTGATGGGTATTTCATCCGGATTGACCAATCCGTATTCTTCGCTGGAACCGGCAATTTGAATCCGGCAGTCCAGTTTCAGATCGCGCACGCTTTCAAAAAGATTGAGTTCGCCCAGCACGTTAGTGGCGATGGTTTCCGCCGGCGCCCGCCAGGAAAAAGGCACGTAGCTCTGGGCAGCCAGGTGAAAGATTAAGTCAGGCCGGATTGCCTCCAGCACGGTTTTCACGGCGAATGCATCGCGGATGTCACATTCATGAAGGGTAATCCGGTGCAGCAGGTGGTTGATGTTGTCGAGCCGGGAGCGCCATTTGATGATTCCGAAAACCTGCGCATCCTTTACGTGGTTTAAAAGGTACTCAGCCAGGTGACTGCCGGCGAAACCGGATATACCAGTGATCAGCGCTTTCATAAAGGTAATGCCTCCTTTTTATTTATCCACGACGTAGGGCAGGTAGGCCATAGGGTCGACGGCCTTGCCCTGAAAATGCACCTCGTAATGCAGGTGGGGAGACGTGGATTTTCCGGATGAGCCCACGGTGCCGATGATCTTACCCGAAGTTATATTTTCGCCGTTTTTCACGGCCGTGGTTTGCAGGTGACCGTAAAAGGTGGAATAATTATGGCTGTGCTCGACCAGAACGTAATTGCCGTAGATTGAATCCCAGCCCACGGCCTTGACCATGCC
>CBFGIH010000047.1:7370-9356 GCA_965648775.1 Caldifarciminota bacterium
AGTACGGGTGCGAAAAGCGGGGCGGCAATGTCGATCCCCTCGTGGTCCGCGCCGAACGATTTTGATATCTGGCCCATGGTCGGCAGAATGGCGGGTATGTTTTCCGCCTGCGCACTGCTATCCGCCGCTGAAACCGGGGTCTGGCCGTTGTCCAGCGACGAAATCGGTGCCGGGGCCGGGCTTTTATCAATTCCCAGCATGATTTTAATTTTTTTGTTTTGATTTTCCGCGATCTCCAGATACTGCTTGAATTCCTGAATTTTAGCGAATTCCCGTTCAATTTCCTGGTTGCGCCGCTTCAAGGCCACGGCTTCCAGAGCTTTATAGGATACCCGCGCGTAGTTCACCGCAGCCAGCGTGATCAGACCCGCCAGCAGGATCAGGCCGGCGGCGACCAGGCGCAGCTGGGCACGGGAAAGAAAATAATGGCGGGCGTTGTGCGAATCCGTGGCGGTGACAACTAAGGAAATTCCCTTTTTCATGCGGAAAGGTAGGGCCCTTCGGCAATGCCGGTCAGCAGACGGACCGCGGCTTCCACGTCGTCCAGGTCGCAGGTTTCATTGACGGAATGTACGTAGCGGGTGGGGATGGAGACGACGCCAGTGATCACGCCTTCGTTGACCAGCTGGATCACAGCGGCGTCCGTGGAGCCGCGTTCCAGAATTTCGAACTGATGGGAGATACCCAGTGCTCGCGCCGCGGCGGTGAGGGCCTGGTTGATTTTCGGGTGCGCGAGGAACAATGAATCTTTGATTTTGATGGCGGGACCGTGGCCAATCTTGACTTCCATGACCGGCGCTTCCGGGGTGTCGCCGGTGGCGGTGACATCCACGGCGATGGCGTAGTCGGGCGCGATCGAAAACGCGCTGGTGCGGGCACCGCGCAGGCCGACTTCTTCCTGAACCGAGAAGACGAAATAAAGATCGTACGGTGATTCCTTAACCCGGCGGATTGTTTCCAGCAGGCAGAAGCAGCCAATCCGGTCATCGAGCGCCTTGGCCGCGAGGTGGTGGTTGATCTTCACCGTCTGCTGATGGAAAGCGGTGATGTCGCCAATCTTGACCATGGTCCGGGCCTCGGTCTCATCCCGGCAGCCGATATCGATGTACAGATTTTCCAGGCCGGGTGGTCGGGGCGTTTCTGGTTTGGTTTCTACACCGATCACGCCGATCCGGCCGTCTTCAAACTGAACCCGCTGATGGAGCAGTTTCTCCGGAAAGAGACCGCCGATGTTCGTGAAACGCAGGAATCCTTTTTTGTCGATGTGGGTGATTATCGCGCCGATTTCATCCATATGGGCGCAGTACATGATTTTTTTGGCGGCGGCGTTTTTCGTCGGCCGGTGGATGATCAGGTTGCCCATGACGTCGGTCCGGCACGAAAGATTCAGGGGCGCCAGCGTCTGCATGAGCAATTCCCGGACGCGGTCTTCGCGGCCCGCCGGGCCATAAGTTTCAGTAAGTTGTTTGAGAAGTTCCATCATTGATTTGATCCTTTCTCCGCGGCGCGGAACGAGGAGCGGATTGAAGGGAGGGCGAGACAGAGCAGGCGAATGCCATCCTCGATATCTGAAGCGGCCGCGATGGACATCGGTGAATGAATGTAGCGGGCGCAGACAGAGATAACGGCTGACGGCACACCGCTTTTCACCAGATGAATCTGGCCGGCATCCGTGCCGCCGACCCCCGGTTTTTTGATTTGATAGGAAATATTGTTGGCTCGTGCGGTTTCCTCAAAAATCGCCACCAGTTTTCGGTCGCAAATGACCGATTGGTCGGCAACGGTTAAAACCGGTCCGCCCCGGATTCGGGGATAATCTGCGATGTCTTTTTCGGACGGCCATTCGCCGGAACCAGTGGTATCGACCGCGATGGCGACATCCGGTGCGATCCGATAGCCGGCGATCCGTGCGCCGCGGAGCCCCATTTCTTCTTGGGTGGTGAAGGCATAATAAGCGGGCAGGTCGTGTTCCTGAATCATCTTGAT
>CBFGIH010000048.1:0-7669 GCA_965648775.1 Caldifarciminota bacterium
CGTGGTGTCGATGATCAGGGGATTTAAGTTCAATTCCTTGAGGAGATTGGACAACGTGTTCATCAATTCATTCTTGGCGGCGACCAGAATGACTTCCTGCTGGTTCTCGCCGAAAGTCGGATTAACGATATCAAAATCCAGCGTAACTTCATTGATATCGAAGGGCACATATTGTTCCGCTTCCCATTTGATTTGTTCCCGGGTATCTGATTCGCTCATCCGGTCCATGATTATCCGTTTGATGATCACATCCCGGCCGGCCAGTCCGATCACGACGTCCTTGGCCGTGAAACCTTTGCTTTCGATCAGGGTGCGGATTGAATCCAAAACTGCTGCCCGATCGATTATTTCTCCCTCAACAATGGCGTCGGGCAGCACCCGGGAAATGCCGTAGTTGATTAATTTCTTAGTCTTGCCGGCGCTCAGCTCGACGATTTTGGTCTGACTGGAGCCTATATCAAGACCAATTACTTTTTTCTTTTTCCCGAACATAATCGCTCCTTTTCATTGACCAACATAATTAATTTTCAAATATTATATATATTATAAATTATTTGTCAAGAGTTAAATTCTCATTTTTACGAAAATCAAACTGTTTTCTTAATTTCTTGATAAGGCACTTAAACGAGCCGGAACGAATACTCGAACGGATCCGGGATAAGAGCTCAAAATAGAAGAAAAGATTGTGAAAGGTGATCAACCTGGGCCCCAGGGCTTCGCCGACGTTGAAAAGATGGCGGAGATATGCCCGGCTAAAATTACGGCAAGTGTAACAACGGCATTCGGGATCGAGCGGTTCCGGGTCTTTGCCGAACCGACCACCCTTTATGATCACCTTCCCCTGCCAGGTAAAGGCCATGCCGGTCCGCCCGTTGCGGGTGGGCAGGACGCAGTCAAATAAATCAACGCCCTGTTCCACCGCCGCCAGGATATCTTCGGGGTAGCCGCCGCCCATGAGATAGCGGACCCGCGGTTCCGGTATGATTTCGGTCACGGCAGCCACCATGTCCAGGGTGGCGCTGGCGGGTTCACCGATCATCAGGCCGCCGATGCCATAACCGGGGAAATTCATTTCCAGAAGCCGCTGAGCGCATTCCCGTCGCAGGTTTTGATAAGTGGCGCCCTGGATGATGCCAAATAAGTTGGTGCTGAGATTTGTTCTTTTGCCGCGCTCGGCCCAGCGGATGGTTCTTTCCATTGCCATCCGGGCATCCATGAACGAGGATGGGTACGCGGTAAAGAAATCCAAGCACATGGCGATGTCGGTGCCGAGTTCTTCCTGAATGGCGACGGCGTTTTCCGGCGTCAGATTGATCCGGGTGCCGTCAAGATGGGAAGCAAAGGAAAGACCTTCTTCGGATACGGTTCGAAGATCACCGAGGGAATAAGCCTGGAAACCGCCTGAATCGGTTAGGATCGCGCCGGGCCAGCTCATGAATTTATGAAGTCCGCCCATTTTATTAATCAACGTCGTACCCGGACGCTGCATTAAATGATAAGTATTGCAGACAATGATTTGAGCGCCGACGGTTTTTAGATCAGCCGGTGACATGGTCTTGACTGACGCCTGGGTGGCAACCGGCATAAAATTCGGGGTTTGCACGATACGGCGGTTGACATGCAGGCAGCCGGTCCGGGCGCGGGTGGCCCGATCTTTTTTTAAAACCCTGAATTTAAACATTTAATACGAAGGCCGATTCATAAGCCAGGATTCATGATGCAGGATTCCGGCAGATTTGTCCCGGATTTATTATCCTGGAACATGAATCCTGGATGGTCGATCCTTTACATCCCGTATTTTGCGATGATTTCGTCTTTTTTCAAACCCAAAATTCCGTACTTGGTGCCAATTTTTTCAAAGGCGGCCAGCGCTTTATCCAGATGCTCTTTTTCATGGGCGGAAGAGATCTGGGTCCGGATCCGGGCCTGGCCCTGGGGCACTACGGGAAAAAAGAATCCGATCACGTAAATTCCTTCCTGGTATAGGTCGCGCGCCATGTTCTGAGCCAGTTTGGCATTGTAGAGCATCACCGGCACGATCGGCGAATCGCCGGCTTTGATATCCAGTCCGGCCTTGATTAAGCCTTCGCGCCAGTAGCGGGTGTTGCGCTCCAGTTTATCACGCCGATCTGTGGAGCGGGAAATCAGTTCCAGAACTTTCAGAGACCCGGCCACCACTGAGGGCGGCATCGTATTGGAAAAAAGATAGGGACGAGCGCGCTGGCGGCACATCTCCGCGATTTCCTTTGGTCCGCTCACGCAGCCGCCGGCCGCGCCGCCCAGCGCCTTGCCAAAGGTGGTGGTGATGATATCAACCCGGTCGATGACTCCGCAGTATTCGTGCGTACCCCGGCCGGTCTTGCCGATGAATCCGGTCGCGTGCGAATCGTCCACCATGACCATGGCGTCGTACTTTTCAGCCAGGTCGCAGATTTTATCGAGCGGTGCAATGTCGCCGTCCATGGAGAAGACGCCGTCCGTGATGATCATTCGAAAACGGCAGTTCTGGGTTTCCTGGAGTTTTTCCTCAAGATGAGCCATGTTCGCGTGCTTGTAATTGAAAAGCTGTGCCTTGCAAAGCCGCATGCCGTCGACGATGGAAGCGTGCACCAGGCGGTCCGCGATCATCGCGTCGTCTTTGTCCAGCACCGTTTCAAAAAGCCCGGCGTTGGCTTCCATACAGGAAGGAAAAAGACAGGTACCTTCTTTCTGAAGAAACTCGCTCATCTTCAATTCCAGCTGATGGTGGAGATCCTGCGTGCCGCAGATAAAACGCACCGAGGATAGACCGTAGCCTCTTTCATCCAGCGCCCGGTGCGCGGCGGCCACAACTTCGGGGTGGCTGGACAGACCGAGGTAGTTGTTGGCGCAGAGATTGATTACTTCCTTGACCGGCGCGCCTTCAGGAAATTCCACTTTGATGTCCGCGGCCTGGGGGGAGGCGATGAATCGTTCTTCCTTGAATAAGCCCGCTTCACGGATATTGTTTAATTCCCGGGCGAAGAAGGCGCGGGTTTTATCTCGGTAAGCCATAGGTGGCTCCTTTATGCGGGGTTGATTCCGAATTCCCGGAGCAGGCTGATGATATTGTTCACTGAATCAAAAGCCTCCGGCGTCGCTTTTTCATCCGGGATTTTAATGGCGAATTTCTTTTCCAGAAAGGTCTTCAGGGAAACCATGGAAAAAGAATCAACAATGCCGCTGGAAATCAATTTGGTGTCGGGCTGGACCTCGGTTGCGTCATCGTCGAGATACTCCCGGATCACGTAATCAACAATCATTTTCTTAAGTTCTGCTTCGGTCATGAAACCTCCTTAATCGTTTTCCAACGTTGATATGTCGCCGATTTCTTCGCCCCATTCCTGGGCGCGCAGGAGACGGCGCATGATCTTGCCGCTGCGGGTCTTGGGCAGTGATTGGACGAACTCGATCTCCTGGGGCATGGCCAGAGGCGAGAGTTTTTTTCGGATAAAATTCATGATTTCCAATTCCAGGTCATCAGTTGGCTCGAACCCCGGTTTGAGCGCCACGAAGGCCTTGACCACTTCCATGTTGATCGGGTCGGGTTTGCCGACGGCGGCCGATTCCGCGACGGCGGGGTGCTCAAGCAGGGCGGATTCGATTTCAAAGGGACCGACCAGATGGCCGGCGGTATTGATCACGTCGTCATCACGGCCCACGAACCAGAAATAACCTTCGCGGTCGATGCTCGAGCGGTCGCCGCAAATGTACCAGCCATTCTTGAATTTGCCTTCAAAAGTGGCCTGGTTGTTCCAGTAGGTGCGGATCATGGACGGCCAGCCCGGCTTGAGCGCAATCAGGCCGACCGTGCCGCTTTTTTCAATCGGTTCATAGTTCTTGGGATCGACGACCGTGGCGGTGATGCCGGGGAAAGGCTTGCCCATGGACCCCGGTTTCACATTCATGCCCGGGAAATTGGTGATGACGATGCATCCGGTTTCCGTCTGCCAGTAGGTGTCAAGGAACGGCCGGCCAAAAGCCTTTTCCGACCAGATGACTGCCTCCGCATTCAGCGGTTCGCCGACGGAGCAAAGATGCCGCAGATGACTGAGATTATATTTTTTAACCTTGTCCACGCCTTCTTTCATCAGCAGCCGGATCGCGGTCGGCGCCGAATACCAGACCGTAACGCGGTAATCCTGTAGAAAGGCGTACCACTTGTCGACACTGAAGCCGGCGTCCAGCACGGCCTGCGTGACACCGTTGGCCCAGGGTCCGATGATGCCGTAAGAAGTTCCGGTCACCCAGCCGGGATCGGCCGTGCACCAGTAAATATCATCCGGCCGCAGATCCAGAACCCATTTAGCCGTGATGTACTGAGACACGATCGAGCCGTGGACATGGAGAGCACCCTTGGGTTTGCCCGTCGTGCCCGAGGTGTAATGCAGGACCGACGGCGTTTCCGAGTTCACCGGGTGGCTATCGTAGTGCTCAACCCGGGGTCGGTGGTCCATTTCAAAACTCAACTCGTTTTTTTCCAAGGGTTTGTTTTCATTGTCAACGACGATGATCCTGGTCAGGTCGGGCAGCTGGTTCTTGATCCGGCGCACTTTCGGCAGGTGCTTGCGGGTCGTAAAAATGGCCCTGGTTTTCGCGTCATCGAGCCGGGTGAAGAGAGCCTCTTCGCCGAAGGCGGAAAAAAGAGGTTGGGCGATCGCGCCCCGCTTCAGAATTCCCAGGAAGGAAATATACAATTCGGGAATTCGGTCCATGAAAATGCACACGCGTTCTCCGACCTGGATGCCGATTTCCTCAAGATAGCGGGCAAAGACATTACTGTAGATCCGCAGGTCGTCGTAAGTAAAAATCCTTTTCTGGCCGGTGAATCCTTCCCAGTAGAAGGCGATTTTTTTGCCCTGACCCCGTTCGCAGATCCGGTCACTGCAGAGGTAACCAATATTGCGGGAACGGACGCCTTCATAAATTTCTGCTTCGGCTTGCGACCAGGTAAAATTCTTGGCGCGTTCCTCATATGATCCAAAATTACTCATGCCATGGTCCTCCTGGTTTTGTTTTCAATCACGATCAATGCCAGTGAATAACGGCGGCAACGGGCGGTGGTGGCGTGCGTGATCACCTGGCGCCGGTCGATTTTATCGTTGTTTACCAGTCCATCGGCGCGGATGTTGATCTTGTGCCAGGCCCACCCCTGGTTTAAACCCGTGGCGCGCGCCTTAAGGACTGCTTCCTTGAGCGCAAACAACACTGCCGGTTGATACCACGGGGGACGATCAGGATCTTTTAAAATTCTCATTTCCTCGCTGGTCAGGATTTGCGTCAGCAAATCCTGATGCTGGTTTTGATCAGTCAGGCGATCCGTGAGAAAAAGATCAATGCCGGCGCCGCCGATCATGGATACAAAAGCACCTTGCCGCAGTTGCCGGATGCCATCAGCTCCATGCCTTTTTCAAATTCCTCCAGGCGCAGGCGATGCGTGATGAGCGGGGACAGGTCCAGCCGGCCCGAGCTTAAAAATCGCGAACTCTGGTACCAGGTGCCAAACATCAGGCGGCCGTTGATTCCCTGGATGGTCAAATATTTGAAAATAATCTCGTTGAAATCTATTTTCAGGGGTTGATCCGGCAGTCCCAGCAGGGAAAATCGTCCGCCGGGACGCAGGGCCTTCAGGGCGCTGTTGATCGCACCCGCGTTGCCAGACATCTCCAGGACCACGTCCACGCCCAGACCGCTGGTTTCTTCGCGAATGATTTCCAGGATGTTATCTTTCTGGGGATTTAAGACGAAATCCGCGCCCATTTTCTTGGCCAGCTGCAGGCGGTATTCGTTGATTTCCGTAGCGAAAATTCTGGTTGCGCCGCAAATCCGGGCGACGGCGATGGCCATGAGGCCGATCGGGCCGCAGCCCGTGATTAAAATTGCATTACCTGCCACCGGGCCGGCCAGGGCGGTGTGCACAGCATTGCCCAGGGGTTCCATGACCGAGCCAAAATCCTTGGGTATCTTTTTTTCCAGTACCCAGGCGTTGGACGCCGGCACCACGGCGTATTCCGCAAATACGCCGTTGATGTCCACGCCGAAGATCCGGGAATTCATACAGATGTGGGCGTTACCGGTGCGGCACTGGTAACATCCGCCGCAGCCGATGTGGGTTTCGGCGGAGATGATATCGCCGGGTTTGAGAAAATCCTTGTTCACGTTCGCGCCGACCTCAACGATCTCGCCGCAGACCTCATGGCCGAGGACCTGGGGCAGATGTTTGATGCGCTTGCGCGCCCAATCGTTCCACTGATAAATATGCAGGTCGGTGCCGCAGATGGATGTTGCCAGGACCTTGATCAGGACGTCATTCGGTCCTGGCGAAGGCGTCTCCGTCTCAATGAGTTCCGCGCCCGGCGCGGCCTTGGTCTTGACGATGGCTTTCATGATCGGCATGAATTTCTCCGCTGGTTATTATAAACAAAAAAAGGTTTAAGTCAACGGTCTCATCAGGACATCAGTGACATCTGGTTATTCAAGGATGATTCGAGTTTTTATAGGCACAGCCGGTCCCTTCATGAAGGCTAATTTCCCTGATTGCCCTTCCTGGTTCAACGAAGGACTGGCATCGCTCTATAAACAATGCAGGGAGCGTGACGGTCATATCACGGGTTACACTAACTGGCGCCTGAAAGGACTGCCGACCGCGATCCGGAATGGGCAAATCCCTTCGTTCGAGACCTTGACCGCGACGGGTAACGATGAATTCTACACCGAGGATCCGGGCACCAATTACCGCCAGGCACGCTATCTGTGCTATTACCTCCAGGAAAAAGGTCTGCTGGTTAGTTTCTACAAAGAATTTTTCACGCGCCGATGACCCGACCGGCTACGAAACCCTGAAAAATGTTTTAGGCGTTTCGGATATGGATAAATTCAAAAAGGACGGGGAGAAGTTCGTATTGGAATTGACGTTCCCGTGATTAAATATTATAAGTGTTAATGTTATATTTAGGTTAAAATAAACGAGTCCCCAAATTATTCTATTTTATTTACAATCAAAACACCCTTGACAATATTATAGGGTTTATTATACTTTAATATAAAAAAAGGAGGTTGTTATGAAAAACTGTTTACCAATATGTATTTTGTTAATATGCGGTTTCATGTCTGTCGCGCATGCCGATTTACCGTAGCTATTATAACGTTGGTTGCGGTCAAGGATTAGTTGCCGGTGATTGGTGGCTTTACGCGGAAACTAAGGAAGAGGGTACTCATTATTATTCAGATGGTTACATAATAACGGACTGGTATCCTCATCTCAGTCTCGATCAGCATGACTTTCACTGTACCAGAACAACGCCACCAAATAAGCCGGACGAACCCAAAAAATAATACAAAAATACAATATGTATTTATTTTGTTTTCTTTTTTTTTCACAAGCCAATCCATTAATTGAGGAGATGGTCGGGAGGGTTTGCGAGGATTCTATAATTGCGTATGTAAAACGTCTTCAGGATTTTGTCTGCCGGGAATATTGGTACGATTCCTGTTACATGTCGGCGGAATGGATCCACGACAAATTTACCACTTGGAATATGGATAGTACATTTCGTGATACATTTACCTCAATACCTGTCGTACCACCCAATATTGTCGGCATTCATCGCGGAGCATTATATCCCGACAGTTGTTATTTAATAATATGTGG
>CBFGIH010000048.1:7679-9193 GCA_965648775.1 Caldifarciminota bacterium
AGAAACACCTGAAACATTAGCGCCGGGTGCCGAGGATAACGCGAGCGGTGTGGCCGCTGTAATGGAAACAGCACGGATATTAAAGGATTATTTTTTTGAGGAAAATATCCGATTCATAGCAATTACGGCTGAGGAAGGTATGATGTTGGGATCGAATATGTATGCATTGCGCGCGCGGAACCGCGGGGATAATATACGCGCGGTAATTAATGTAGATATGATTGGTTATACGGATATCCTACCCGAAACTCTAGAGGTATTCAGCGATACATTAAGTGAAGAATTGGCGGATAATTTTATCGCATGTGCCGATACATATGCTACGGTTTTAACCAGGAAGCGTCAGGGTGTGGTAAGTGACGAGGGTCCATTTCAACATTATGGATATATGGGCATTGGCATAATCGACGACGCGCATCCCGATGTTAATCCATATCGGCATTCACCAGGGGATACGATCGGCGCCGGATTTAATGATCTTCAGTTCTGCACAAATAGCACAAGAGCGATCATCGCGGCTCTTGCATCGCGTTCGCGACCCCTCGGAATAATCGAACATAAAAATTCTGGCTTTGATGGTTCCCGATTATCCATTCAACCCAATCCGATAAGGAACTCCGGTCAGGTAAAATTTTCATTGGATCGGGCGGGAATAATTCGGATAAAATTATTCGATATTACAGGTCGTTTAGTAAGATCTATTCTGAATGAACAAAAGGAAGCGGGAAATTATCAAATTAATTTTGACAATCGCGGATTAAGCCAGGGTATGTATATTCTTGTGATGGAATCGAATTTTGATAAGAAGACAGCTGTTATTTGTGTCATTCGTTAATATTCACCACCAATATAACTTATTTTCGATCACGCCCTTATCGGGATCTTGATCCGCAGGAGATCGTGGTCAAGGCGGGCGCGTCCTTTTTCTGGCACCACGGGTTTACTGAAGGACAGGTATTTAGCGTAATTGACTTCTCCCGCCGCCGCGAAAAGCAAGAGGGAAGAGGTGTTCACTTTAAGCCGGATATTTTCCGGGGCCACGCCCGGCAAGAGGATTTCAATCATCAGGCTGTTATCCTCGGCATCAAGATATTCACAAACCTCGGGTTCAATTTTTTCCGGTATTCGGGCCATAGTTCATCTCCTGTCGATACTACATTGATAAGCAATTAATATTCCCGTTTTTTAAAAAAATCAGTTCGAAATTACGAAGATTATTTTCCACCCTGCACAAAAAATGGGTAAATACCTATCCAGGGTGCATAAAAATATACCATTTATCAAGCCTTAAAATGTCACGCGGGCCTGGTTTCAGGGTTTGATTTAGGGGGTATGATATTTGGGGTTAAAGCAATTTTATGCCCAGCCGCAATAAATGCGGCAAGGATTTAAGGGCCAGGCCCACGAGCTCGCGGGTGTTGATGTCGTCAATGGTCTTGCCGGCAAAGAAATTTTTCCCCAGGTTAAAAATTACGCGGTGGTCTTCGTCGGAAAGTTTCAGGTACACCTTGCGC
>CBFGIH010000049.1:0-7820 GCA_965648775.1 Caldifarciminota bacterium
TGACCGCCAGGCCGCCGCTGATCAATAACAAAGCGTCACCGATTGTTTCAACAACAATCATGACGCGGCGCGCCGCGGTCACCGAATTCAAAGTCTGGAGACAGGACGACAGGTCGAGGCAGAGAAATTCAATATTATCCGGTACGGCCAGGCGGTAGGCAGTGCAGGCCCACTCGTCATGACTGACACGATCCGAAGCCAGGATCAAGATCTGTATGCCCAGGGGGCGCACCCAGCCCGCCACGACCTGACCATGCACCAGCCGATCGTCGACTCTCAGGATGAGCACCTCAGTTCCAGAACTCCCACTGGATGGTCAGGCGGAAATTGCGGGGCGGCGTATCAAAATCCGCGATTTCATCGCCAAAAATGTTTTCAAGCCGGGCGCTGGCGGTGAGGGCAATGAATCGAATCGCAGTCGCGGCGCTGAGAACCGGTCGAGTATCGCCTTCGGGCCGGCCATAACGAGGACCGAGATAACGGCTCCAGCCGGCAACTTCGTAACGCGCCCGGCCTTGCGCCGCCTGCCACCGCAGACCGCCCAACATGTGGTAATCAGGACAGAGTTCATCCTGGTGCGAAAAATAATAGGCACCAGCTGCGTCCAGGCAAAACCCCCAGCCCAGGGATAAGCTTAAGGCCAGATCAAGTCCCCGGATCGTGGCGCGGGAAAGGTTGCTGGCCGCATAAAAAGAATCCAGGCCCGAAAGGAACGGCTGATACTTGATGTAGTTGCGGACTTCCGACTGATAAACGATGATCTTCATACCCTGCTTCACGTAGCCGAGTTCAGCGTTCCAGGAATATTCATCTTGGAGCGCGAGATTCCCGAGCTGCGGATATTCCGGATCATAGACCTGATCCAAACCGTATTTTTCGCTGAGGGTTGCCTGCTGAAAAGTTCGGCGCAGGCTAACAAAAATTTCCTGGGAATCAAACGGCGCGAAGCCGACGCGCAAACCGGGATCCGGAAACCAGCCGCCCTGAAAATCGGTCTCGGCCCGGCCGGTCAGGGTAAAACGGAAATTCCCCAGGGACCTTATACCCATCAACCCCGCGCCGGACCGCCATGCGCGATCGGTCAACCCGTCAGAAAAAATAGACCTTGTGCGCACGCGGTCCGTCTTAAACCACAACTCCCATTCGAGGATAAACGGGCTAAAGCCTGGGCGGCCCTGCGCATCCATCCGGATTTGCTCGATGCGGTTGTGGACCGTGACTCCGGGATTGACCTGATACCGGTTGACGTATTCATCGCGGGCGGCGCGATAGGAAAATCTGGCCTGAACGATCTTTCGACCCAAGATCACGGCCGCATCATAAAGGGTGCTTTTTTCGCAGCCGGGAAGTC
This sequence comes from Caldifarciminota bacterium, assembly GCA_965648775.1. GTDB lineage: Bacteria > Hydrothermota > Tepidihabitantia > SM23-42 > JAOAFX01 > CBFGIH01. The sequence continues at coordinate 1,352 of CBFGIH010000049.1, forward strand.
GGCGGTCTGAGTACAGCAAATCCAGGCGGCTGGAAACTGGATGTCCGGTGTAGCTGCTGGCATAAAAAGCATTGCGCGTTTCGTCGGAATCGGTTACAGCTTCGTTCTGACGAGAATAAACACCGGAAAGATAAAACCCAGCATCGGCGGAGACCGCCCGGGTTAAATCAAGATTATACATAGTTGTTGAGCCCAGGGTCGTGAAGCGAAGATGCGAATACGGACGGTCGTACCGGTTCACCTGAGTCCGCAGGTCTGCTTCTCCATCCGCGATAACCGCCGTTTCGATAAAGGGCAATGGCAGCAGGCGGATATCGCCAGAGCCATTAATCCGGTTATCCATGCGCCGGGAATTCAAAGACCATTGCGACCGCGCCGGTGCGGTCCGGCCGCGGCCGGTTAAGCGCCCGTGTTGGTCGAGCAGGCCAGCGGCCGGCAAAAGTTCTCTGACAAAAAGATCGTATACCCGGGGATGAAGACCATCGACGGTATTAATTTCTGTACCGCGGCCGCCGTAATACACGATATCGGGAATCGGATAGATGACGGGAAGCGTGTCGGCCGCTAGCGAATCTGACAGCAAAGAATCGCGTCGGCTCGTATCCGGTAAAAGCAATCCTGCGCCCAGCGTATCCGGAAGAACCTGGCCGTTGATAAAGCACAGCCAAAATAAAAGCACTGATGCGATTATAACGTAAAACGCCGAAATGTCAAGATTTTAAAAGGCAGGGATTACTGATCCGGCGCGGTTTTAAGAAGATAGACGTCGGCGCCGCCTATGCCCCAGGAACGCGAGTAGCCCGCGCAAAGGTAGGAACGACGGGCATCAGTCACGAGGGTGTAAGCGACATCATCCGCTTCTCCACCGTACACGGCCCGCCATAATTCTTTTCCCGCTGGATCAATTTTGAGCAGCAGCAAGTCAAAACCGCGGTTGTCGTAAGAATTGGTGGTTCCGGCAATCACGCAGCTGCCATCGGCATTGACGCACACGTCGTAGCCCATTTCATCTCCATCCTCGCCATAGGTTCTGGTCCAGAGCGTATCGCCCTGCGCATTGAGACGGATCACATACACATCGTAGCCGCCATGACCAAAAGATTCGGTGTAACCAGCAACGACAAAACCATGATCCGCGGTCTCGGCTGCGGCAGTTGCCCAATCGTTGCGGCTGCCGCCGCAGGTTCGCGACCAGAGGATAGTACCGTTTTGGTCAATCCGCAGGAAATAGGCGTCGCCCGAACCGGCACCGAACGAATTCGTGGCACCGGCGATGAAATAACCATCATCAGCCGTGGCCACAAGAGCGGTGGCAAAATCACTGTTCGCGCCGCCGTAGGTACGGGTCCAGAGCGTATCGCCCGCGGCGTTCGTACGAATCAAGTAGATATCCGAACCCTTAACGCCCAGCACGATCAGACCAGAATCGCGGGTGACACCCAGATCATAACCAGCGTCACCGCTGGTCCCGCCGTAGGTGCGGGTCCAGAGCGTATCGCCGGTTGCCGTGACCCGCAGCAGGTAAACATCCTCGGCGCCGGCGCCGTAAGAATTGGTCCAACCGCAAATCGCGTACCCCCCATCCGGCATTTCCGCGAGACCGTAGCCCTGCTCGTCCCGGCTGCCGCCGTAGGTGGTATCCCAGAGCAAATCGCCGGCGGCGTTTAACTTCAGCAGATATAAATCAAAACCGCCGGCGCCAAAAGTGGAGGTGGTGCCAATCAAAATTAATTCATCGTGACGGTTGATCAACAGATTCTGAGCCTCTTCGCTGTACAGGCCGCCGATGGAACGGGTCCAGAGTGTGTCAATCCCCTCGGGAGCGCTTTCCCGGCCGCAGGCCGGCATCAACCAACAAACGGTCAAAAGGACGGCGAAGACGCCGGCGATGAGCAGCCGGCTGACCAGCCTGCGCAATCCCGTCATTATTTTTTTTCGGTCCGGCCGGCCATCATTTCATCAACAAAATGAGTGGAGAGATCTCCCCGGATAAACTTTTCGTTTTCCATGACTTCCCGATGGAAGGGAATGGTCGTGGTCAACCCTTCAATCACGACTTCTTCCAGCGCGCGTTTCATCCGGGCGATGGCTTCGGTCCGGGTGTTGCCGTGGCAAATGAGTTTGCCAATCAGCGAATCGTACTGCGGGGGAATGGTGTAGCCGGCAAAGATGTGGGTGTCGAACCGCACACCGATACCCTGCGGCATGTGAAAGAAATTTATCCGGCCGGACATGGGCACAAAATTGCGCTGAGGGTCTTCGGCATTGATGCGGCATTCGATGGCGCTGCCGCGGATCGTAACTGACTCCTGAGCCAGCGACAACGGTTCGCCCTGGGCGATTTTAATCTGTTCCTTGACAATGTCCACGCCGGTGATCATTTCGGTCACCGGATGCTCAACCTGAATCCGGGTATTCATTTCCATGAAGTAAAAATTCCTCTGTTCGTCCATGAGAAACTCAATCGTGCCGGCTGATTGGTAGCCAATTTTCATCATTGCCTGGCGGGCAGTAGCAATGAGTCCATCGCGCCGTGCGGTGTCGACGCCGGGGGAAGGCGATTCTTCAATCAGTTTCTGGTGCCGCCGTTGAATCGAGCATTCACGCTCACCCAGAATCACGACCGATCCAAACTTGTCGCCCAGAACCTGCACTTCGATGTGGCGGGGTTTCTCAATGAACTTCTCCAGGTAGATGCGGTTATCATTGAAGGCCGCTTTCGCCTCGGCCTGGGCGATGCGGAAACCGGATTCGAGTTCATCATCGCTGCGGGCGACGCGCATGCCCTTGCCACCGCCGCCGGCCGCGGCCTTGAGCATGACCGGATAACCAATGCGGGCGGCGGTCTTTCGGGCTTCCCGGATTGTCTCCAGCGCCCGGTCACTGCCGGGGACGCCGGGAACGCCGGCTTCAATCATGGTCTGCTTGGCCTTGATCTTATCGCCCATGGCCCGGATGTGCTCGGCCCGCGGTCCGATAAAGGTGATGCCGCATGATTCGCAGATCTCGGCAAACTCGGCGTTCTCCGCCAGGAAACCGTAACCGGGATGGATCGCTTTGGCGCCAGTGATCTCCGCGGCGCTGATGAGCCGCGTGATATTCAAATAACTTTCCCGGGCCGGCGCCGGGCCGATGCACACTGCTTCATCCGCCAGCATGGTATGAAGCGCTTCTGCGTCTATCTCCGAATAAACTGCCACGGTCTTCAAATTGAGTTCGCGGGCGGCGCGGATAATGCGAATCGCGATCTCGCCCCGGTTGGCAATTAAAATCTTATCGAACTTCATGATCGGGAATTATTTTCCGCGGTCGGCCGCTTATTTCTTTTCGAAAGAACTCCAGCCGCGTTCGGCGGTCGATTCGATGCCCACCAAACGAAGCTTGAATTCATCGGGATTGGACACGGCTTGAATCGCATCGTCGTAAGCGATCATGCCGTCCTTGTAGAGTTTAAAAATGGACTGATCAAAGGTCTGCATACCGTATTGACCATATCCCTCTTCGACCGCGGATTGAATCAACAGGGTCTTTACCGGATCGAGCAGATATTCCTTGATGGTCGCGGTCGAAATCAACACCTCCACCGCTGGAATACGGCCCTTGCCGTCAGCCCGGGGTAGGAGGCGGAGAGAGACGACGCCTACCAGGGTCGTGGCCAGCAACACCCGGATGTGCTGGTGCTGATGCGGTGGGTAAAAGGATATAATGCGGTTGATGGTCTCGGTTGCGTTCAACGTATGTAGCGTGGACATGACGAGATGCCCGGTGTCCGCCGCTTTGAGCGCAACATCCATGGTCTCCCGGTCCCGGATTTCACCGATCAGGATCACATCCGGATCTTGACGGAGAATATGCCGCAGGGCGATGGAAAAGGAAATCGTATCCATCAGCACCTCGCGCTGGCAGATGATGCAGTGGTTGTCCCGGAACAGGTACTCGATCGGGTCTTCGATGGTAATGATATGTCGAGATGAATTTTCATTGAGGTGCTCAATCATGGCGGCCAGGGTGGTGGATTTACCGCTGCCCGTGGTGCCCGTGCAGAGGATTAAGCCCCGCGGTTTGAGGGAAAGCTCTTTAAGAATCAGCGGCAGGTTCAACTCGTCGATGCGGCGGACCGATATCGGGATGGCGCGCATGGCGATCGCGATGCTGCCCCGCTGAATGAAAACATTTACCCGGAACCGGCCGATGCCGCGCACACTGATGGCGAAGTCCATCTCTTTCATCTGTTCGAATTTTTGTTGCTGGTTGGGAGACATGATCTGGTAGGCCATGGTCTTGACCATTTCCGGCGTCAGGGACTCTCCCTTTTCCGCAACGAGCCGTCCGTCAATCCGAAAGAAAGGCGGCGCACCGGCTTTCAAGTGTAAATCCGATGCTGAAACCTTTACCATTTTTTCTAACAATGTTTTTAGTTCCATTTTTTATAGGGGTTCGATAATAAAAAGTTCCTGATTGTATTGCACCGGTTCTTCATTCTTCACGAGAATTTTCACAATGCGGCCGGAGATGTCGGATTCAATTTCGTTCATCAGTTTCATTGCCTCCACGATGCAAACCACCTGTCCGGGTTTCACCACATCGCCCACTTCCACGTAGGGCGGGGCATCCGGCGCCGGCGCCCGGTAGAAAGTGCCAACAATCGGCGAACGTATGGCCAAGGTATTTTTAGTCTCGGTTTTGGCCGGCGGTTCTGAAACCACGGTGGGCTTTGCCGGTGCGGGCGGCGGAACCGACGGCGTGGACGGTGCCGACGCCGTCGCCGGAACCGCGGGCGCGGAGGTCAGGGTTTTTGTGCTGACCTTGCTGAGCCGAATTGTCCGGCCCAGCATTTCCCGTATTTCCAGCTCCACGGCCGTGCTGGCATCAAACAGCTTCAGTAATTTTTCAATATCCTCAACTCTCATTTTAGCAATCCCGATAACCAATCTTGAAAAGATTTGAAATCTTCTTCCTTCGGTTTCTTGACGGCCTCTTCTTCTGTGGTTCGAGTTTCCGGTGCGGTTGTTTGGTCAGGTGCGGTTTCCGGTGTGGGCGCGGTTTCCACGGATGGCGCCGGCGCCGAGCCGGCATTATCCGCGGCCGGAACTTCAGGCGGGGTTTCGGTTTCTTTGGAGGTTTCCAGAATATCCGTTAGAGAAAGAACTTCTTCTTCACCGGTTGGAACGACCGCTGATGCCGGAGAAGATGGTTCTTCGATTTTTTCAACATCCGCGGATTTTTCCACGACGGGATCCGCAGACTTTGCCGTCGCTTCGACGGTTGGTGCGGCTTCGGATAAAAGATCGGTCACGGACATGATTTCTTCTTCCGCTTCCGTACCGGTTGGAACCTCGGGCTCGGTCGGCTCTGACAGAAGTTCGCTGATCGGTATTGTTGCCGGCGGTTCCGATGGGCCAGCCGGTGCGATCGCATCCGGAACCGGAACGGTTTCCTGGATCATGGAAACCGACGGCTCCGCCGAGGGCGGTTCAGCCATTTCTTTCCGGTCGATTGGTACCACGGTTTCGGCCTCGGGCGCCGTGGCGGGCGGTTGTTGAATGATAAAATCCGTTACGGATGATACCAGTCCGGCCGAAGCAGATGGTTCGGCGGCCGGCGCGGCGGGTTCGGTCCTGCTTTCTGACGGCATAGCAGTTTCTTTTGTCTCCATAGCAATTTCACTGATAACCGCTTTTTCTGCGGTCGGCGGTGCAGACTGGGCATTTAAGTTGATCTCATGGGGCTTGATATAACTTTCGAATTGTTCCAACCCTTCAACCTTGGTCTCGCTTCTGGTTACCGGTGTTTCTACGGAGGTGTTCAGCCGCTGCCGGAGATTCTTCAGTCTTTCCTGAATGACCAAATCAGTCGGATCAGTGAAACTCAACTGCTCATAGATTTTTAATGCTTCGGTTAAATTGCCCTGGCGTTCATACTCTTCCGCCATAGTGATGGTATAAAATGATTGTTTTTTTTGTATGGCTTCCAGGGCATTTAGTTTTTCCCGGGCAATATTATCGGTGGGATCAACCGCTAACAAACCTTTATAAGCGGCGATCTGGCCGGCTTCATCTTTCAGATTCTCCGTCACCTGAACCAGGGTGCGCAGAGCAACAATGTTCTGCGGGTCATACTTGATCGTGGTTTCAAAGGATTCCTTGGCTTGGGTGTACAGACGCTTGTCAAAATAACAGCGTCCCATGATCAGGTGAGCCAGGGGATACTGGGGGTGATGTTTCAATCCCTGTTTGAGCACTTCCAACGCTTCGTCTACCATGCCGTTTTTTCGATAAGCATCCGCCAATTGAACAAAAATTCTTGATTTGGGATCCTTGCTGAATCGTTCGCTCAGCCTGGCGATTTCTGAAAAATCTTGATCGGCCATGGTTCCTCCACTTTATATATTATACATTATCCCCATATTGTCAAGACCGGTGGAAAACGACACTATTTTGTTAAGGCCGGCGATCATTTGACGCTGGTG
>CBFGIH010000049.1:7830-9167 GCA_965648775.1 Caldifarciminota bacterium
TGAAAAGAATTCAAAGCAATGTCAAGTTTGATGAACATTTCGGTCTTTCTTTCGCCGGGCAGGAAAAGAATGCCGTCAACTATGCAAAGTGTATCCCCGGCAGGAAAAAAATAAGTGACAAACGGTCCGCCGGCGACCAGGGAATCGTTTTGCCACACCCCCTGCAGCCGAAGCGCGGATTTCCCCTGAAAACTGACCGGGCTGGATATCGTCGTTCCGTTGACCACATAATCGCCATGGTAGAATCGCCGGGTCAATTCATTTCTTTTCTTGATCGCCGCCGTATCGCTGGGGAGACGAGATCCTGGTTCCCGCCAGTAGAAAATGCTTCGATCCGGATCGTGCGCATGCACAAACAAAAAACCATTTCCTGCCTGCGTGGTGTCAATCAGCCATCCTCGGTGCAGGTCAATTGACCATCCATATTTTCGAAGACAATTTTTCAAATCATCGTCCAGGGGAGTCGCGTAATAATCCCGCTTGAGCCGTTGCCGGTACTCATCTTCCAGGATGCGGCTGATCAACGGTCGGAATTCCTTGAAAGTTTCCCAGAGCAGCTGAGGCTCAGCCGTGACCAGGATTAAAACCAGCTGATCGCGGGCCCACAAATCATGCTTTTTGAACAAAGCAAAATTATCCCGGACAATGGCGGCCCGGGCTTCCGCGTTGAGCAGACGGCTGATGTTCCGGTCGGGCAGCGAGCCGTAGATCAGGATATTCCGGAAGTTCTGATAACGCTTAAATGCGGTGTCCGGGACGTAAATGAAATTGAACATGGCCTCGGTCTGGGGAAAGCGCTGCCAAATCTGCAGGGTCTGCACCAGCGTGGAATCGACGACCACGGAAACCGCCACCACATCCCGATTCCGGCCCGTGGCCGGCGGTAATCGACCGCAGGCCGGTAGGATTAGAATCATGACCGCGAGCGTCAGCAAGAAACGAAACATGATTTTCATGACAATATAACCGATAATGAAAGGCAAGTCAAGTTAAAAAAACCGACGGGCGGCGGAGACCGGTTACCCGATCCTCAGGAGTTCTTCCCGCTGGGCATAGGCGCCAAGGAGAACTTTTAACGACTGGTGAAGGGATTGAGTCAGGTTCGGATCCGCGTGGATTATGTCAGCGGCATCATCGCGAGCCGCAAACAGCAACTCCTGATCCTGTTCCAGATCGCCGATCACAATATCCGGCAGGCCGTGCTGCCGTTGTCCGAGAATTTCGCCCGTGCCGCGCAGTTTCATGTCCATTCGAGCAAGCGCGAAGCCGTCGTTGTGCTGTTCAAAGAACTTAAGCCGCGCGAATGCGTCCGGATTGACAAAACGTTCGAGAAAAAG
>CBFGIH010000050.1:0-9165 GCA_965648775.1 Caldifarciminota bacterium
GGCCGCAGCCCGGCAGGAATCGTGGGTGGAATAGCGGGTCCGAAAATTTTGCAGGCGACGCACGAAGCCCAGCACCGAATCAGGCCTGACCAGGTTGACAATTTGTTGAACGGTCGGGTTGGCCTGCAGGCCGACAGCGGGTTTTGCATCACTTCGGATGATCGGCCGGAGAAAGACCTTTTTCAGCATCACCTTTTCCTGCATCAGACCTTCAAGACTACCGGGCCGCAGGCGGATCAGGACATCGCGGTCTTCGCGCATCAGGATATCGCCGTGGACGCTGAGATCCAGGCCGGGATCAAGCAAAAGCGCCAGATAAAAATCGCTCGACGCGGGATTTTGATCAAGGATTTCCCAGTTCGGGCCGCCAACCCTGGCAAATTCGTCCGGCGTGGCCAGGACCAGGGCGCTGTGCTCGGTCTGGGCCACGAGGCGCAGGTCCAGATCGAACAGGGGATCGAGTCCCTGGTCATTCAGGGGCACCCGCACCAGCCACGACTGGCCTGATGCCGGGATCAGGGTCAGGCCGATCAAGACCAAACCAACGATTATTTTGTTCATTTTATCCTCCAATAATTATTGTCCAGTAAGTATAACACGAAAAGACAGTAAGTCAACCCTAAAAAATCTTGTCTTTGAAATCCTGGCGTAGCTGGCGCCGGCGACCGCGGTGGTCAGAAAAGGTGGTTTTAGCCGGTGAACAGGCTGTGCGTGGAGAAATTAGGATCAGACGTCAGGTTGATGCCCAGCTTGCGCAGGCCGGTTTCGTCGCCCGGCGTCGGAATATGGGTGCTGTGCGCTTCGCAGCCGGAAAGTTCTTTGAGCTTTTCCAGGGCCAGCTGAGCGGTCGGATTGGCCGTGGCGCTGATCGACAGAGCGATCAGGGTTTCTTCCAGATCCAGGCTGACAATTTTTTTCCGGAAGATGTTCTGACCGAGATGGACAATGGATTCAATGACATTCGGCGATAAAAGGTGTATGTTGTCCGGGATGCCGGCCAGGATCTTGACCGCGTTGAGAATCAGGCTGGCGGCCGCGTGCATGCGTATCGAATTCTTACCCGTGACAATCTGACCGTCTGGCAATTGCAGGGCTGCGCCGCAAAAAATGCCTTCCGCCCCCTTGCCTTTGTCCATGGCTTCCTGGCCCGCCCGGCGCGCCGGCAGGACCACGGCCCGGTCTTCCGGTTTCAGACCCTGGTCTTCCATGATCAGTTCCACCCGCTGGACCGTATCCCGGTCCACAAAACCCATCGCGTATTCGCAGGTGTAGCGGAAATAGCGCCGGATGATTTCCTGGCGCGCTGCCGTCTGTACGACTGCGTCGTCAATGATGCCAAACCCGGCGCAGTTGACACCCATGTCGGTCGGAGACTGGTAGGGCGAAGCGCCCATGATCCGGGTCAGAATTCGCTTCAGCACCGGAAAGATTTCCACATCCCGGTTGTAGTTGACCGCGGTCTGGCCGTAGGCCTCCAGGTGAAACGGGTCAATCAGGTTGAAGTCGCGCAGGTCGGCCGTCGCCGCCTCGTAGGCGACATTGACCGGGTGTTTCAGGGGCAGGTTCCAGATGGGAAAGGTTTCAAACTTGGCGTAGCCGGAATTCAGGCCGCGGCGGTAGTCGTGGTAAAGCTGGGACAGGCAGGTCGCGAGCTTGCCGCTGCCCGGCCCGGGTCCGGTGACGATGACCAGGGATTTTTCGGTCGCGATGTACTCGTTGGCGCCGTAGCCCTCTTCACTTACAACCGTGTCCACGTCCGTGGGATAGCCCTTGGTGTAGCGGTGGGTGTAAACACGCAGGCCGCGGCGTTCCAGCTTGTTCTTGAAAATTTTGGCGGCGGGCTGCTGGTCAAAACGGGTGATCACGACCGCGGTGACGTTCAAACCCCATTCCTTGAGGTCGTCAATCAGTTTCAGGGCGTCAACGTCATAGGTGATGCCGAAATCCGCCCGCACTTTTTTCCGTTCAATGTCGCCCGCGTAAATGCAGAGAATGATGTCGGCCTGGTCCTTCAACTGCTGCAGGAGCATCATTTTTACGTTGGGATTAAAACCCGGCAGGACCCGGCTGGCGTGCAGGTCATAGATGATCTTGCCACCGAACTCAAGGTACAGTTTACTGCTGAATTTCTGGACCCGCTCGCGGATCGCCGCAGTCTGATGGGCCAGGTACTTTTCGTTATCAAAGCCGGTTTTCATGATCGGCAGGGCTGAGGAAATTGGCCGGCTGCAGAAAAACCGCGGTCGAAATTATTTTTTGATGTTGCGCGCATGGATAGTATGAATATACTCTGATTTTTCGCTGCGTCAATAGCGATGGCGGCTGCTTGACAAGGCCGTGGTCTTTTTTATAATCGGACTGTGGCCGGGTTTGAGCCGTAATGCTAAAACTGGAGGGAGATATGAAATGCCGGCAGGAGATATTTTTATTCTGGTTTTTCTTCGCAGCCTTTTGCCTTTCATCCGCGTTAAGGGCAGAAGCCGATATTTCTCCGTTGACCTTGAGTTTGTTCGTTGACTGGGCTGAAGCGCCCGTCGATTTCCTTGATTTTCTCAAGGGTGAAATGCCCTGGGTGACCTGCGCCCGGGACCGGGCTGACGCCCGGGTTTTTGTCCTGATCGTCTCGCAGGCAACCGGCAGCGGCGGCAGGGAATATCAAATCCATTTCATCGGCCAGCATGATTTTGCCGGTCTGACCGATACGGTCCGCGTCAACCTGGCGCCTCAGATCAGCGAGGACCACTGCCGCCGGCAGATTGTCCAGCGGATAAAACTGGGCCTGGCCCGCTATTTGGTCCGGCTTCCGTCCGCGGACGCAGTCCGGCTTGAAGCCGGAGCAATACCCGCGGCTGATCAGGCTCGATCAGACGGCTGGCATCATTGGGTTTTCAGCATATCGTTCAACGGCAATGTCAGCGGCGAGCAATCCCAGTTGTTAAATTATTTGTGGGGCGCGGTCAAAGCCGACCGGATCACCGAACGCTGGAAAATCAACACGGCCCTGCAGGGGACTTACAAGTATAACCGGTATGAACTGGATTCGGTCACGACCTACATTGACACTTCGCATAGTTATTCTGCCTGGTGCCGTCTGGTCCGGGGTCTGGATCAGCACTGGTCGGTTGGCGGCGGGCCGTCTTTTAAATCATCCACGTTCAGCAATCTTCAATACCGGTTCGGATTTGATCCCGGCCTTGAGTACAGCATCTTGCCCTATGACGAAGCCGCGACCCGGGAAGTCAAGTTCGCCTATAACCTCGGCTATGCTTACCAGCGTTATTACGAGACCACGATCTTTGGCAAGACCGGCGAGTACCTTTGTTATCAAGGTTTGTCGTTCAGCGTGGACACCAAGCAACCCTGGGGATCGGTTTTTCTTTCCCTGAACTGGTCAAATTATTTTCATGATTTTACCAAGAACAACTTGAATCTCTATATCAACACGGCGCTGAATTTGATCCGGGGGTTATCCGTCAATGTCTGGGGCAGCGCAGGCCTGATTCATGATCAATTGCACCTTTCCCGGCGGGGATTGACACCGGAAGAGATTCTCCTACAAATCCGGGAGATGTCTTCCCGTTACGAATACTGGGGTGGTTTCGGCCTGACCTATTCGTTCGGCTCGCGCTTCAGCCGGGTGGTCAATACCCGGTTTGATTGAAAAAATAAATCTATCCGCTCCGCGGTTGGCGTTCAAGATAGGAATTTATTTGTGTGCGCCCAGCCGATCCGCGGATCGGCCGGGGAAACTACATTTCCGTGTAGGCGTCGAGCAAGTCACCGCGGGCGGAGTAAATGCGGTGCTCGTTCTTGTATTTCACGTCCAGGCGACCGTCATCGCCAGCCTTCAGGGTCAGGATCCCGCGGGTGCAGGAGAGACAGAACGGAAAAATAACATTCCAGGAAGCGCCGCTTTGTAAATCAAGAAACAAGATATAATCCCAGAGTCTGGTGTTGTGGGGATTTTTGACATGGGCGGCGAAGTAGCGCCGGTTGGGCGATAGCACGAATTTCACCATCTGCTGCCAATCACCGTCCGGCACGATGATTTTTTTGTTTTTCAGGTCGTAATCCACGATTTCCAGTTGGGGCCGGGTGTGATTGGGGAGGGTGTGGCCGATGACGATAAAACGCTCAAATACTTCGGTCAAGGCAAATAAGATCACGCGGCCGGGAGGCGGAGCATATTCCCAATGTTGTTTCTGGTCCGCGCGGAATAAGCGCAGGCAGGTCTCGCTGGATTCGGCGTGTTCGCTTTGGAAACTTTCCGAGTAAAGCAGATAGAATTTTTGATCAGGCGCGACCTTTGCCTTTTCCACCATGACCAGATCCTGATTCAAGCCGAGGTGGGTTCTTTTTTCACCCAGGATCCGGCGCGCCACAACGGTTTGCTGGTTATAAAAAAACAGCGTATCACTGATTTGCCGGACGGTTAATGAAGCAAAAAGCAAAAGAATAATCATGATGGATGAAGGCGCAGCGGAGCCCGGTTTGAACCGGGCTCCGCCCGCGATTTGTTACTGCAGGGCTTTGCCCTGATTCACGCCGATTAACTCCGTTTCATTTCCTTGCAAGGGCGCCGGCCGCACCTTGGCCACCCGGGCCAGCGGCGCGCCTTCTTCAAAAAGGAAAACGATTTCAGCGCGGAAAGGAACCCGGATTTGATCCATCGGCGGCAGATTTTCAAAAACCTGCTGGACATCGGAGGTGTTGTCCACCGCGTATTCAAACCAGTCACCGCCGATATTGATCCGGTCCGCCTGAATTTCCATGACCGGACCGGTCGAAACCACCTCATAGGTCCGGCCGGCGCTGAACATCACGGTCAGCGCGAGTAGAGTGTTGAGAGCAATCATGGTGCACGCTCCTTTAGCGAGATTTCCAGAGAATCACGCCCGACCGGGGCAGACCCGGAATGCCGGTTTCGGGCGAAACAATACCGCCGCCGACCTGCACAAAAACCTTGGTCTGCTCAGCGTTGACGTACAGGGCTGGCTCCGAAGGCATACCCTGGCCGAGGTTGACCGAGATTTTGTTATAGCCGAGCGTGTCGTCGAGGAAGGCCTGGGGGTAGGCGGTGCCGGTGCGGTAATAAAGGGCGTAGAGGTTGCCCCGGCCGCCGTAGGAGCAGATGGAATCAGTCGGCACAAAGGTCGTGAACAGCACCGCGCCGCCCAGGACCAGGGTGGTGGATAGATTCCGCTCGCCGTTTTCCGGAAAGACCCGGTACCAGCCAAGTTTGCGGTCCACCATGCGCACCAGGGAATCAAAAGCGTAGTTGCCGGGCTGGACATGGCCCGTGGTGTCCACCTGGATGTTGGTGACATTGAACAGGTCCGTGTAAAGCGTGCTGTGCGTGGTGTCGTCGCGGAAGCCGACAGAAACGCCCCGGTTCATGTTGAGCTCGTCCGCATCCGAGAAAAAGCGGCCAGAACTGAAATAGACCCAGAGGTGATTGAATTCATCCGTGGCAATGCTGCCCTCGCCGGTGATCGGATGGTGCTGGCCCAGATCCATCACCATGGTCGGCGCGGTCCAGGCTGCCGGATCCTCGTTTTCATTGGTGAGGATGCGGTAGATGCGGCCATAAAAGTTCGGCGCCGTACCGTAGCAGTCACCGAAGTAGATCCGGTCCACCGAGTAGTTGATGCCCCAGTCGCTGCCAAAGATATTGGTCACGAAGGAGTTATTATCCGGCAGGACAAAGGTCCGAAGCAGATTGCCGGTGCGCAGGTCAAGGACGAAGATCCGCGCCTGCTGACTGCAGTCGCCGCCGCAGGTCATGGGCCCGGAACCGAAGATCAGGAACCACTTGGTCTTGACCTTGACCACGATCGGGTAGCAGACCGTGTATTTTAAATTGGGATGTTTGAATTCCCAGAGGGGCTGGGGACTGAGCGGGTCCGTGATGTCAAGGCAGAAGAAAGATGAGCGGCAGGTGTCAATTTCGTTGGCAATAGTGGCGCCGCCCAGGCGCATGCCGCCGACCAGGATCGTGGCCCAGCCGCCGGGATGAACCGCGCTGGAATCAAAGATCTGGGCGTCCGTGATGTATGGCTTCTGGTCCACGGAATAGACATGGCATTCGGCAAACGAGGGATCCAGGAGCCAGCGCAGGTGAGGGAGGTTGTTGTAGGGAACATACGCCCAGAGTTCCTCGCCCAGCGCGCGGCCCGAGCCGGGATTCAGGCGCAGAGGCGTGGTCGGGCTGATCAGCTTTTCCACGAAACCGCCGTTGAACGCGTGGAGCATGCCGTCGTTGGCGCCGACATAAGCCACCTGCCGCCGGTTGACGTACTGGCTGTAATAGCGGGCATAGGAAAGGTCGCTGTAGATGAAATCATACCGCTCGATCGGCGCGCCGATCATGGCCGGGCTGGATGAGACCACATCGCCCAGTTTCCAGGTCTTGCCGTCTGTGAGCCGGGAACGGTAGGCCACATCCTCGCCCCGGATATAACGGATGATTGAATCCGTGCGGCCCAGGGTCAGGCCCACGCCGAGCGCGGGGCGGATCACGGCGTCATTGGCCACCGTGAAGTCGGTCTTGACGCCGCTTAAGAAGGTCCAGATTGACCGGCCCGTGGGCGGATTATAATTGTTCCACAGATACTTGCCCGCGTCCCAGACCGGAATCAGATCCTCGATCGTTAAACTGGTTGAGTCCACCAGGACCAGGGAATCGCCGTTGCCGTATAGGTCGCGCCAGCGGCCGAGCCGGACATTGCCATTTTTCCATTTCATGGTCACGATATAATCGTTGAGCAGGTTAAGAGTGCCGGGATCGCTGTTGTCCTCGCGCAGGTAACCAAAGGGGTCAAGCCACAAACTCTGGCAGGTGCCGACCCAGTCCAGCTGCTCGCCGGTCGGAAATGACTTGCGGGGATAAAACTGCGCCTGGACCGTGCCGCCGCCGGTCTTGGTGCCGGTGGACACGACCGCAGCGCCTGAACCGGATGAGACCCGGGCCATGATGTCGGTGATGATTTTTTTAATGGCTTCTTCAATTGCGTAACCATCTTCGGCGTCAAAATAATTGTCCGGCACGCCGTCGTGGTCGCGGTCCCATTCCAGGGTGTCGGGAAAATTGTCGTTATCCTTGTCAATGAAACCGCCGTCCTTGCCGATCTGCTGGAAAAGGTTAGATCCACGACCAAAGGTCATCAGCGCGTACCAGGTGATGTTTTGCATGTCCGGCAGGGAATCCGCGCTGCCCGACGGCCGCAGGTCCTGGATGTGGCCGTAATAGGCGTAATCGTCGGCCGGATGGTCGGTATCGCCAGAACCATTGCAATAGTCGTAATAGCCGGGCTCGGATTCGTTGTCATAGTTGCAAAGGTCACGGCTGGGAAAGATTTTTGGCGGCAGGTGTGTCGCATCTGCTGTGACTGCGACATCCGAGTTGGATTCACCGTCGCCGATGACAATCACGAAATTCTTGGTGCAGGGCACCAGCACGAGTGATCCACCCTGACCGCGGTAAAAAGGATCCCATTTCGTGCCAAAGCCGTGGTGCGTGTAGGAAGGGCTGAAATAAGTGCCGGTGTGGGGCGGACAGTATTTTATGTAATGGATAGCCTGCAAGACTGCGTTGCCGGTGTTAGTGCCGCCGTTTGGTTCGTTGTCAAATTCCGTAAAAAACGGCTCCATGTCCGGATCTTCGTCGCTCTGATAAAACTCCCGGCGGACTTGTGCGCCGTAGGCCGTGGAGAAAAACTGCAGGGCAAAGCGCGGTGCGTCTGAATCCCAGTCGCGGTCCAGATCCTTGTCTCCGATCTGGCGGATCACGCCGCCGATCGTATCCGGCGTGCCGGCAACCGTGATGTTTGTCGTGAAATCGCGGCCCGTGGTCCCATTGGACGGAATCGTGTCCGGACCGACGCCGGAGGTGGCGCGCCGGGCAATGCGCACCGTGTTAATACCCGGCTTGGTGATGCGGTAGCGGTAAGTGATGCCGCCTTTGGTGTAGTCCAGCGAGGCGGGCCAGCCAAAAGTGGTTGAATCCCAACCCAGGTTTTCGCCTTCGGCATTGAGGGTATTCTTGTTGACCGAGGTGGTGGGTTGACCCTTACCGCCGGTCAGCGCCTTGCGCGCGATATCGATCCGGCTCATGACCGCAAAATTCATCATGTTGCCGGGAAACTTGCCGTTGGGATCAATATAAAACTTGTTGGACGCGTAGTTGTAATTTTTAGTGGGATCAAAATAGCCATAGTAGGTGCGGGTAGAATCATAGCGGCCATTGTTTAAGGTCATGGACGCCCGGAACTGCATACTGCCGGTCATGTCCAGCAGGATCAGAATGTTGGGCTTGACCACATTGGCCGTAAAAGGCGGCGCGCAGCAGTTTGGGGTCTGAGCCCGGGCAACTGAGATCGTCAGCAACACGCCGGTGAGCAGGGCCAGGCCGACGGCCAAGTAGATGTTGATGCGGAACTTGATTTTCATTTTGTACCTCCCTTATTCGGACTGCACCGTATGGCGCATGATGGTTTCCAGGCCGACTCGCTCGCCGCTGCGGGCGATCGCCGTGGCCGTGACATAATAGGTCCGGTAACTGCCCGAGGCCGGCGTGGAACCCGGGCCGGCAATGGCCCGCGCAAACTTGATAGCCGTGCCGGACATGGTGATGACCGCCGACGAGGTGCGCTCGGCCGTGACTACGGCGCGGTAAGGACCCAGCTGCACCGTGTCGGTCATGTAAGGCGGTGCGCTGATATCCACGTTGAGGCTTTCAGCCATGGCCTTGCCGACTTCGAGCGCGGCCACCGCTGCTTCGTAAGTTGTTTCATAGCGCGACTGGCCCTGGGTGATGTTCATGCCCCTTAAAATCAGGAAGAGCACGAGCGAACCGACGATCAAGACCAGGATCATCGTACCCAGGGCGACAATCAGCGCGATACCTTTCCGGTTTTTCATATATCCTCCTGCGTGAAAAGATGGCTGCTCGTCTGATAGATTTTTCATCGTTTACATTCCTTCGGGCGGCTGAAGATTCTGCGGGTAAATCAATCCCTGCAGGAAAACTCTTTTCTTGGCAATTTGCTGGGGGGTGGTGAGGTTATAAGTGACGCCTTCAATCACATAATTGTTGGCGGGGTACTTGTAGCCGGCGATCGGATCTGAGGTAATAACGATCGTGTAGCGGATCGCCCATTTCCGGGT
>CBFGIH010000051.1:0-9131 GCA_965648775.1 Caldifarciminota bacterium
CACGGTGGTGGCGGGATTCCGGGACACGACCTATGTGCGGGGCATTTCGACTTTTGCGCCGGGGGTGCGGGACAGCTGCCGGGTGATCACGTTGATCAATGGTTTTGCCGGCGTCGCGTTGGATCCGGACACGCTGGGTTACACGAGTCCGGCCACGGCGATCACCTATGATCTGCGGATCACGAATCACGGCAACGTGCCCGACACCTTTAATTTGACCTCTTCCGGCACCAAGCCGGGCTGGACCGCGCAGATTCTGGATACGCTCAACAATCCGATTCCATGGATTACGGTGCCGCCTTACGGCGGGATGCGCCGGATCCGGGTGCGGATCACGCCGCCGGACACGGTGAACATGGGAGTGCGGGACACGACCTACGTGCGGGGCACTTCGCGGTTCAACGGTTCGGTTTATGACCAGGCGCGGGTGATCACGGAGATTACCGGTTTTGCCAGCATTTTGATTGATCCGGACACGGTCGGGTCCACGCTGCCGGGGGTGGTGGTCAATTACCTGTTGCGGGCGGTGAACAACGGCAATGTGCTGGACACGGTGAATTTGTCTTCGTTCCACACTTCGGTGGGTTGGACCGCGCAGATTCTGGATTCAGCGGGCAGCGCGCCGATCACGCGGCTGGCGTTGGCGCCGTACGGCGGGACGCGTCGGTTTGTTTTGCGGATCACGCCGGACGACACGGTGGTGGCGGGATTCCGGGACACGACCTATGTGCGGGGTATTTCGACTTTTGCGCCGGGGGTGCGGGACAGCTGCCGGGTGATCACGTTGATCAACGGCTTTGCCGGCGTGCAGGTGGACCCCGACACCCTGGGCATGACCCTGCCCGCCACGATGATCATCTATCCCATGCGCGTGACCAACCATGGCAATGTCTGGGATACGATACGATTGAACACGACCGGCACCAAACCGGGCTGGAGCGCGCAGTTAACCGATACCCTGAACAATCCCATTACCGGTGTCCTGGTGCCACCCTACGGCGGAGTGCGGCGTCTGCACTTGCGCATCCGACCACCCAATCAGGTCAACATGGGCGTGCGAGACACCACGACGCTTACCGGTGTTTCCGCGTTTGATCCGCTGGTGACCGACGACGCGGACGCCATCACGGAGATTGCCAGTTTCGCCAACCTGATCATTGCGCCGGACACGACCGGTTTTATAAATCCCGGCGATACGGTCGAATACCATTTGCGCATCACTAATAATGGTAATGGCGTGGAAGCCATTCGCCCGAATCTACTCAGCATTCATCCATCAAACTGGACCACGGTTCTGTATGATACCCTGGGCAATCTTCTTGATACCCTGTTCATTCCTCCCTGGGGCGGAACGAGCCGTATTGTGCTTCAGGTTACAGCGCCGGTGTCTGCTGGTTCGACCGAGCGGGACTCAAGCCGCATCACGATTCAAAGTTCCATTGATTCGCTGGTTTCCGACGTGGCGGTGGTTATCACCCGGATCGGTTTGACCGCCAGTATTATTGTCGATCCGGATCAGCAGCAAAACCGTCCTCCTGGCTACACGACTACTTACCGGTTGTACGTTGATAATCTCGGCTCCGCCGTGGATATCATCGACCTTTCCTTGACTTCGAGTCAGGGCTGGGCCCTCGCCACGATCACGGATACCTTAAACGTTCCCCTGCCGGATAACAACGCTAATGGCAAGGCGGATGTTACCCTCAATCCGGGCGGTCGTGCCTGGATCGTGGTCCGTGTCTCCATCCCGTCAGCTGCTAATGCCGGCATGCAGGATCTAACGACGGTGCTCGGTGAATCGAACAATATCATCGGCGTGACCGATGAAGCCCTGCTCGTTACGACCGTGACCAGCCAGATTCTTTCTATGGTCGTGGATCCGGATGCGCGGCAGACGGTAACCGCGCAGACCGTTTATAACTATCCGCTCTATGTTGTAATCAACGGCAATGCCCTGGATACGGTGGATCTGAGCGTTACCCCTGCGGTCGGGGAATGGCAGGCAGAGATCCAGTCGCTGAGCGGACAGCCGATTTCATATGTGGCGGTGCCACCCCGGGACACGGTTCATTTCCAGCTGCGAGTTACGGCGCCGGCGATTACCATTGTCGGACCACCCAGTCAAATCTATGACAGCTGCGTATCGGTGATTTCCGGCCGGTCGCGGCTCAACGATTCAATCACCGATATCGCGACAATCGTGACGCATGTCGTGCCGACGCTGGATATCCACAATTTTGCCTCACCGTTCCGCCCATCATCGGGGACGCGGTTCATCATGAGCCTGCCCGAAGCCGGCACCGTGACGATCACGGTTTACAACCGACTGGGTGAAAAAATCATGATTCCGGTTGATCACCAGCAATTCCCGGCAGGGATTCAGGTTGTGCCCTGGGATGCGCGCGATGCCGCGGGCCGGCGGTTGACGCCGGGCAGTTATGTTTATGTTTTCGAGTTCAACGGACAAACGCTCAACCGGACCATCAAGAAAAAGACCGCCGTTTACGGCGATTAACCAGGAGCCGACCATGAAAAGAACGATGGCGATGGTCATCATCACGAGCAGCATAATGCTAGCTCAGGAGTACTACACCACGGCTTTGCCTCTGCTCCGGGTTGGCTTCGGCGCCCGGGCATCGGCTCTCGGAGAAAGTTTTGCAGCGGCCCGCAACGACGGCGCCTGCCTGTGGTGGAACCCTGGTTCTATGGGTTTCACCAACCGCTCTGAGATTTTTGCCACCTATCACAAGTGGTTCATGGATTTCAATGATCAGTACGCCGGTTTCAACCTGGCCACCCGTGCCGGTGTTGTCGGTTTGGGTTTTGTTTATTCCTGGGCCGGCGGTATCGAGCGCTGGGATGAAAGCAATTACCACCCCGCCGGCGATACCCTGGGCACTCAGAGTACCTGGATCCTGCAGGCGGGTTACGGCCGGAAAATAAATTCCCAGACCGCTCTGGGCGCTGGCTTCAAGATCCTGCATGACCGAATCGTTGACCAGACCGGATCGGGTTTCGCCTTTGACGCCGGATTAAATTACAGCCCGGCGAAAAAGGCCGTTCTGGGTCTGGCCGTACGCAACCTTGGCCCCGGCATGAAGTATGAAGATACCGGCTACCCCCTGCCGGCCGAGCTGCGGCTGGGCAGCATGTTCGGTCCTTATTACGCCAATAACCTTTTTCTTGATCTCTCTTTAGTATCCCGGGCGGGCTTGCTGGTTCATGTCGGCGACGAAATCTGGATCAAGGAAGTGCTGGCTCTCCGGGCTGGTTTTAAACTGGCCGATCAAACCAATAAACTGACGCTGGGCGTGGGATTGAAATTCAACGGCTTTCACCTTGATTACACCTTCGCCGGTTATTCGCTGCTGGGCGCGACCCACCGTTTCTGGCTGTCCAAGGAATTCGGCGAACTGGCGCCGCTCGGCAGCATCGTGCTGAGTGTGGTGGATGACAAATCCTTAAAGCCGCTGTCCGCGTCCGTGGTATTTGACAAACCCCTGAACCGGACGTTGATGACCGACAGCGCCAGCGGTATGCTCCGTCTTAGAAACATTCCGGCCGGCGATCTGAAGGTGAAGGTGAACCGCGGCAAGTACTATCCGCGGGAAGAAGTGGTGACGGTGAAGGCGGATTTGACCACCAGCCGGGTGATTAAAATCACCCGCATTCCGCCAGGTACGATCAGCGGCAAAGTCCTTGACGTGAAATCCTTGAAACCGGTAGCCGCCAAAATTATATACCGCGGGGTCATGACCGGAGAAACCTATACCGACACCCTCACCGGCGGCATGTATTCCATTCCGCGTCTGGAAAGTGGTCGCTATTATCTGAAGATCGAGCCGCTGTTGACCGGTTTTATCAGCCAGGAAGATACCCTGCAGGTTGATCCCGGCGCCCTGCTGGTGAAAAACTTCGAGTTGATCAAAAAGGGCGAGGTAATCGTGCTCAAAGGGATTAATTTTGAAACCGGTAAGGCGACCCTGCTGGATGTTTCTTTCCCTGTTCTGGATCACGCAGGCAAGATCCTCGTGGATAATCCGACGCTCATCGTGGAAATCGGCGGTCACACG
This sequence comes from Caldifarciminota bacterium, assembly GCA_965648775.1. Lineage (GTDB taxonomy): Bacteria > Hydrothermota > Tepidihabitantia > SM23-42 > JAOAFX01 > CBFGIH01. The sequence goes on from CBFGIH010000051.1 coordinate 4,074, forward strand.
GATAACATCAAGATCAACACCCCGGAATTTCCAAATAATCAGAAACTGTCTCAGGCCCGCGCCAACGCCGTGCGCGAATATTTGATCAACAAGTTCAAGATCAATCCGGCGCGACTCCAGGCTAAAGGCTACGGCGATATCCAGCCGGTCGCCAGCAACAAGACCGCAGAAGGCCGGGCCCAGAACCGGCGGGTTGAGTTCAAGGTCATTGGCCAGTAAATAACCAAAGGGGGAGGATATGACCGCGCTGTTGCTGTGCCTGGTTTTGCAGGTCGACACGCTGGCGGTTAAATTTTCCCAGCAAGTGGAGATTCTGCGCACCATGCCGGAGCAGGCGGAAATGGTGATTGACGCCTGGGTGGCGGCTGGTCCGGCAATGATGCCCTACTTGATTCGTTCGTTCACGGATTCCGAAACCAACCTCTACCTCAAGGAAAAAATTGCCATAACTTTCGGCCGTCTGGCGGACAAGACCGCGCTTCCCCATCTTTACCGGGGCCTGGCCCATGCTGGATCCCAGTTGAAAGCCAACATTGCCCGCGCTATCGGCGAGATGCCGGATCCCGCCAGTTTCGATTACCTCCTGCCCCTTCTCAAGGATCCAAACGACGCGGTCCGCGGCGAGGCGATATCCGCCCTGGGTCGCCTGGGCGACCAGCGCGCGGTCACCTATCTCATCGAAGCCCTCAAGGATTCGGTATTCATGAACCGCGGCCGCGCCATCATTGCTTTCGGCGACCTCCGCGCGCGGGAAATGCTGCCTTACTTAGCAGTCTACCGGACCGATCCTTTACCTCAGGTCCGCATGGCGCTGGCCGTCAGTTTGGGTAAATACCGCGATACCATAACCCTGCCGCTGCTCGAACCGCTCATCAGCGACAGCGATCCGGTTGTCCGGCGCGAGGCCTATGCTGCCCTGAGCATGACGCCCAGTTCGGCCAGCGCGGTCCGTTTCCAAACCGTCCTGACCGATCCGGATCCGCAGGTCCGGGATGCGGGTGTCGCCGCGCTATTGAATTATCCGCCGGAAGTCAGCCTGCCGATTCTCTACGAATTTTTACGGGATGGCAATCCCTCGGTTCGTACCGCAGCCCAGGCGCTGTTTGAAAATCGGCGCCGCAATTTCCTTCCCGGCCTGGAGCACATCCTCACCCAGGATTATCCCCGGGAAATGAAACACTGGTCTTTACGGCAGCTGGTGATTGAATACGGGGTAAGCAAAACCGTGGATCGGCTGATGCAAATTTTTCCGGAAAAATTCCATGATCGTCTTTTCAAGATTGTCAACGGTGAATACGAGGTCGGCATGAACCAGGAAGAACTTTACCTTTCCCTGGGTAAGCCCAGCCGGACAAGAAGCATGGGCGGCGATGCCGAAGAATGGGATTACGACGATTTGGGATTGATTTTCCGTTTTCACGATGGCATATTGAGCGAAACTGAGAGTTTTTAGATCGCATTCTTTATTGATTTTTTAGCTCTGGTTGACAAGCAGAAGGAAGTTGATACAATTGGGCACATAAACCGCTATGACCACCACTAAGACGGTGAATATCTGGTCGATTGAAAAAGAAAAAACCATCCGCATCTACTGGTTGCTGGTCCTTTTGGCCCTGATCCATTTCATCGGTATCTGGTTGATCTGGCTGGTGGTCAAGGCGATCATCTACCTGCGGCTGGCGGTGGACAATCCCAGTCTGGCATTCCGATTGTTCGGCTGGGATACGCTGTGGGTAATGCTGATTGCAGCGGCGGTGACCGCTTTGCACTGGTATGTCACGAACCAGCGTGCGGTCAGCCGGATTCTTGAATTGCTCCGAGCGCAGGCTCCGGATAAGCAGGATAAATACCACCGCAGTTTCGAAAACATCATTGATGAAATTGAAACCGCCGCTGGCGGTATCCGGGTGGAAAGGTATATCCTGCCCACCGGTGCGCTCAACGCGTTTGCCGTGGCCGATTTGAAAGGCCGGATGGCCATCGGTGTCACCGAGGGCCTTGTTTCCCGTCTGCGCCGACCAGAAATTCAATCCGTGGCGGCTCATGAAATGGCCCATATTATTTCGGGCGATTGTCAGTTCATCACCATGACCACCGCGCTTTTCGGTCTCTATGAGGAAGCGCTCAGCCAGGTGTCCCGCATCAATTACGGTGTGACCGCGGGCGAGACTACGCGCCGCAATCTGATGTCTTATGTTTTAATCTCCGCACCGGTCTTGGTTATTATTTTTATTCTGGAAAACTTAAGCCAATTTTTAAACCTGGTTATTTCCCGACAACGGGAATACCGCGCGGATGCGGCGGCGGCACGCTACACCCGAGATCCCCTGAGCCTGGCCAGCGCTTTATACAAGATCGCAAACTGCTGGCACGGCGCCGGTCTGGAAGGAGAACGGCTGGCCAATATCTTCATCCTGAGCCCGGAACTTAAAAATCTCGAAGAGCGGGACGGATTACTCGCCAATCTTTTTTCCACGCATCCGCCGGTAAATCGCCGGATTGAAATTTTGCTTGATTTGGCTCACGCGGATTTGACCGCCTTGCCCGAATTAATCGGCACCAGGTCAGACATTATTCCGGACCAGCCGGTTGTATCCGAACCGCGGTTTTTCATAGAAAAGGATCAAATTTGGTCAGGTCCTTATACCCTCCGTCAACTTTTCACCATCGAGGAGCTTAAGCCCCAAAGCCGGATAAGGCTGGAAAACACTGAGACCAGCATGAATGCGGCCGATTTACCGGGGCTGGGAGATTTTTTTAAAATCCGTGAACAGCCGATATGGAAAATCCGGCGACTTTGCCCCCGCTGCCACCAGTGGCTGGTCGTGGAAGATTATGAAGGGCTGGTCCTGCTGGCCTGTGCCTTCTGCCGGGGCGTGCTGGTGGATGCCGACAAATTACCTCGCATCTTTGCCCGGACCGACCGGCCATTCCCGGAATCCGTTCAGCGCACCGCGGAAATCATCTGGCGGGAATCTCAGCGTCGTCGCCGTTTCTCCCTGCTGATCAATACCAATCGCCCTTTTCCCTGCCCGCGCTGCGGCAAACCGATGAACCGTAAATTTTACAGTTTTGCCTACCATGTCGTGGTTGATGAGTGCCAGAGCTGCCGGTCAATCTGGTTTGACGAGAACGAACTGGAGATCCTACAGTGCCTGATTGAAATCGCCGAGCAGGGAAAAGAACGCCCTTCAATTTAACGCGCTTTCGGATTAGTCACCGCCGCCGCCAGATCACCAACTGGTGATTTTTTATTCCCTCGGGCAAACACCGATTTTTATCGGCGGTTATGCATGGTGATAACGGACGAAAATAAAAAACCGATCGTCTCTGCCCTTTACGCGCGCAGTTATCTAACGGGATATATGTTCAATCTCCTTCATTAATTGCTCACCGGCCGGTTTGTCTTTCAAAAGGAAATCCGCTTCGTGAGTAGGGGAAGTGATGGTCATGAGCCGGTTCAGGAACGAGCGCGCCTTTTCGTACTCCTTCTTCTTGATCAGGACCTTGGCCATGTCCACATAGAGGATCGTGTAATTTGAGTCGATCGCAAGCGCCCGGTTAAGCGCCTCGAGTGACAGGTCAAGATCGCCGCCGAACATCTTGGGTAGTTCATAGTACAGCATGGCTTTGGCGTCCAGGGCGCCGGTGTGCCGTGGATTCAGCTCCAGCACGCGGTTGATGCCTTTTTTGATTTCTGGCACCAGTCCCAGGGAGTTAAGCACCCCCTTGGTCTGGCCGATCCGGCCGGTGAGCGCCATGTGCCAGAAATAACCATCCACGCACTGGTCGTCAAGGCGAGTCGCTTTTAGCGCCAGGGCCTGGCCGGTCTTGAAGCATTCAATTTTTTCTTTCTTATCAGTCATCTTGTCGCCCCGGCTGAACAGGACATGAGCCATTTCACAAAGCGCGCGGAGGTTATTCGAGTCGGCGGCGATTACCGATTGCAGGATTTCGTAACTCCGTTCAAGATAGGCCGGGTCCAGATGCCGCGTTTCATGTAGGCGGATCGCCTCGTCAATCAATGAATCGACATTCTGAGCGAAAGCGATCGTCGCCAGAACCGCCATTAAGGCGAAAATTATTTTTCGCATCGATCCTCCTTGATATGTTTGCATCCGTCATCGGTCAATAATTTTATCCGCAAAGTTTTTTCTCAATTCTTGATTTAGCATCGTGGCGATGGTAAAGCCGTTGATGACATTTTGCTTGAGGCGTTCATACCAGTACCAGGGCCGCGGCCGTTCCCTGATTTTAACGCGCAGAGTCGCGTTCGTATCCGTGATATAAACGGCTTCCTTTTTAATCGCAAGGTCATGCCGACCGTCGCCGCCAAAACCCCACCGGTAGCCGGCCCGCCTGGCAGCAGACCAGATTCTTTGATTGCTGCGGTTAAAAGGGTAGGAAATGGCATCGATCGGGCCCAGCCGATCTTCAAGGATTTTTTTTGATTTCCGAATTTCCCGGTCCAGTTCGTCTTCATTCAGCCGGGTCAAATTACGGTGAGAAAAACCGTGGCTGCCAAAGCGCACGCCGGTGGCTTTCATTTCCAGAATCTCAGACCAGCTCAGATGCCGGTGCCGGGACGACGGGATATCCCAGCGGCTTACCCCGCCGATGAAACCGACAACTAAAAAAACCAGGGCCGGCACGCGGTACCGACAAAGCAGAGGAAAGGCATGCTGATAAACGGTTTGATCGCCGTCGTCAAAGGTGATTACGATACCTTCCTTGGCTGCACCGGGCAAGACGAATTTAATCCCGTCGCGCTGGGCTTTGGCCAAAAACGACGCGAATTGCTGCGGCGTGTTCCAGGTGCCGCTGAAATTCAATTCAGGCGTGATCCGATGAAATTGAAGCGCTTTGAACATACAATTCCGTTTTTAAGGATTTTCCCTTTAGTACTTCAAGGTAATAATCGAGCACCTGGCGAGCGATGATCGGCCAGTCATAACGCTGAGCCTTAAGCCGTCCGCGCCGACCCATCTCGATCCTCAGGTTCGGATCGCGCAGCAGGGTGACAATTTTATCCGCCAGATCATCGGCCCGGTATGGTTG
>CBFGIH010000052.1:0-6597 GCA_965648775.1 Caldifarciminota bacterium
CGATATTGTCGTCACCAGTCCCCTGACCTTCATTGCCACGGCCGAGGCGATTTCCATGACCGGCGCCGAACCGGTTTTTGTGGATATCCAGGAGGAATCATTCAATATTTCGCCCAGGAAACTTAAGGAGTACATCAAGAAGAACTGCGAGTGGAGCGAAAAGAAAAAGACCCTGATCGATAATGAACGTAAAGCCCGGGTCAAGGCCGTTATTCCCGTGCATCTTTACGGTCAGCCCTGCGACATGGATGAACTGTTGGCGATTGCCAAAGAAAATCATTTGATCGTCCTGGAGGACGCCTGCCAGGCGCACGGCGCGGAATACAAGGGTAAAAAAGCCGGTGCCATCGGTGATATCGCCGCCTTCAGTTTTTACCCGAGTAAGAACTTGGGCGCCTACGGTCAGGGCGGCATGGTAACGACCAATAACCCGGAAATCGCCGAAAAAGTCCGGATCCTGATTGATCACGGTCAGAAGGAACGCTATCACCATCAGATCGAGGGCTGGAACTTCAAGATGGATGGTTTTCAGGCCGCGATCCTCAATGTCAAGCTCAATTACCTTGACGACTGGAATGAGGATCGGCGGCAGAACATGAATTATTACCGCGAACTGCTGGCGGGCGTGGAAAAAATCATCTTGCCGCGGGAAATGCCGGACCGGAAGCACATTTACCATGTCCTGGCCGCACGGGTTAAGGACCGGCCGGGTTTCATGGAATTCATGAAAAACGCCGAGGTCGGAGTTTCGATTCATTACCCGGTGCCCCTGCACCTCCAGGATGCTTATAAGCATCTTGGTTTCACCGCCGGCGCATTTCCAGTGGCGGAGCTGGTCAGTGCCGAAGTTGTTTCCCTGCCGATGTTTCCAGAACTGACCAAGCAGGAAATCGAATACACCTGCGACAAGATTAGAGAATGGGCTAATCCCAATCCCTGAAAACAATGCGCAAGCTTATTCTGCTGGTTGTTGACCTGCTGGCGATCGGCGTTTCGTTTGCCCTGTCCCTGGCGATTCGTTTCGGCGGCATATATCACGCCGAAGCGAAGCAATGGTTGACGCTGGTGTTTTTGCTGATTTGCTATCCGCTGCTGCTTTATTTTTTTGATCTTTACAATCCGCTGATCTATGTCCGGCGCATCAAACAGGGTTACACCATCGTCAAAGCCTGGACCATTTTTCTGGCCAGCTATGTTTTTATCGGCTTCCTGACCAAGTTTTACGGTCAGATCAACAGTCGTGTTTTCATCACCATTTTCTTTCTTTTCCTCCTGGTCGTTCATATCACTTTCCGCATGATTATCACTCCGCGTCTGCTCCGTTGGTATTTCCGCCGACCCGGCCGCTTGCCCATCTGCCGGTTCATCGGCCCGCGGGATAAATTCCGGCAGATCCGCAAATACTGCGACCGCGAATCGCTGGTCGGATTCAATTTGATCCACGAATCCGATCGCCGGGGAGAAGTACTGGAACCATCCTTTTTCCTGCTTTACAGCCAGGCAGACGATTTTGCCGGTTTGTATCGGGAGATCAAAGAAAACGTCCGTAACGGTAAAACATTGTTTGTTATGTCGCCCCTTCTGGCCGAACTGGATCTGGATCAGGAATGGTGCGAACTGGACCGCTGGCCGGTTTACACTTTTAATTATCGCCGCCATCAGTCGCTCCGCGATTTCGTCCGGCGGCTGATAGATATTGCCGGTTCCCTGGTGGCACTTTTTTTCCTTATGCCGGTTTTTTTCATCATCGCCTTGGCGATCAAGATTGATTCGCCGGGACCGGTGATTTTCAAACAGAAGCGCTGCGGCAAAGACGGTCAGATATTCACTTTTTACAAATTTCGTTCCATGCACCACCGGCACCAGAAGGATGAACTTCGGGAATTTGAGTTCAAGCAGTACATTGAACAAAAGACCACCAAGGGCAAGGTGATCAATCACAAGGATATCACCAATGTCGGCCGCATCCTGCGCAAGTCTTCGATCGACGAATTTCCCCAGTTTTTTAATGTGCTCAAAGGTGACATGAGTTTAATTGGGCCTAGGCCGCCGATCCCTTATGAGGTGAAATATTACAAGGAATGGCACCGTGACCGTTTAAACATCAAACCGGGTTTGAGCGGACTCTGGCAGATCTACGGCCGCGGCAACATGCCCTGCGATTCGTCGATTTTCCTGGATTTGATGTATGTGGTTAACCGTTCCATTACCCTGGACATCCGGTTAATCTTCCAAACCATCCCCGCGGTGCTGTTTGGTCGAGGTGCTTATTGAGCGCGCGGGCGGAACAGGGTAAAATCCCGGATAAAATCACGATATGATTTTATTGCTCCTCATCGCGCTGACTTACCCCGTCGATTCCTGGCAGAGCGAAGCGCTGGAAGAAGCGCTGATCCGCGGCGATTTTGTTACCCCTTTTCCCGGAGTGCGGCCTTACTTTCTAAGTGCGAACGATACATCAATCATCCGGCCGAGCCTGACCAACACCACCTGGGATTTCTGGCTGGACACGGTGACCGTCCTGCGGTTCAAGCCCCGCCTTTATGCGGACTGGCATAGTTTTTCCTTTCTTCTCCAGCCCGTGGTAAAATTCGGTTCAGATTACCTGCCGCCCGACCGCGTATTTGCCGGACTCTTCGCCGGCGATTACGAGCGGGCTTCCATCCGTTACCGCACCGATTGCTTCGGCCTGTTCATCGGCCGGGAAAGGTTCAGCCTTGGCCCTTCGCCCCGCTGGAATCTCTTGCTTTCCGGTTACGGCGCGCCCATGGATTGGTTTCATTACGATTTTGGCTCCCGCCGTATCCGCGTTTTTTATTTCTTGAGCCGACTGGACGACATGACCTGCAAACCGGTGGAATACGAGGGCGATACCGTGACTCGTTTTATTGACGCCCGGCGGTTTTTGATTATCAAGCGCCTGGATTTGGCGCTGGTCCGAAATTGGAACTTCAGTTTCAGTGAAGCGGCGACCTTTGGCGGCGAGAACTATGGTCTTGATTTATACCAGTTAAACCCCGTGGTCCTGCTGCACACCTATCAGCACAACTGGGACAAAGCCGCGGATCTATTTTTCCACCTGGATACGCGCGTCCAGTTCGGTTCGCTGCTTATCTATGGCGCATTGCTGGTTGATGACTATCAGCTGGAACCGGATCCTAACGGAGAACCTAATCATCTGGCTTTCCAGGCCGGTTTCGAAACCCAGGATCTGCTATTGGACCGGACCTGGTTCATGCTTGAATACACCCGTGTTTCGCGGTGGACTTACTGCATCTTCACACCGTATCAGCGTTATCAATACCGGGGTCATCCCATTGGCTTTCCGCTCGGCCCGGATGGCGATGAAGTTTTTGGCAAAATGGTATGGCATCTTCAACCCCGCGTCCGGGATTTCTGGTGGGCTATTTCTTTGACTCGTAAAGGGGAGAACGAAATTGATACGCCCTGGCCCATTCCCGAAGAACCACGCGTGCCCGGCACCGTTTTTCCCGCTGACAACTTTCTTTACGGCGATGTGCAAAAAACTCTGGATATAAGGATTGGCCTGCGCCAGCGTTTTTCCAGGCACCTGGCGTTTGACATCAGCGCCGGTTTCATCCACACGGTCAACGATCACCATGTCCGCCATGCAGTTAAAACCACGCCGGCTCTGAAAATCCAGCTGGACGGCATAAACCTGATTCCCTGAGTCTTTCCATCACGAATCATCGTCAGCAAAATCATCGCGTCACCCTCTGGGATTACCTGTTTCTGACCCGGCCGATCCTCCTGGTGCCGGTCTGGGCATTTTTATTGATTGGGTATTTCCGGGCTGGCGGCAGCCGTTTTTGCTGGTCCGCGGATTTTATTCGCACCTTAACCGCTTATTCCCTGCTCATGGCCGGTCTTTACATTCTGAATCAAATCATTGACATGAAATCCGACGTTCTTAATCAAAAGCACCTGTTGCTGGCCGAGGGGATCATGCCCGTTCGTCGGTCAGTCTGGCTGATGTTGATCTTTTTTATCGCCGCGGCGTTATTGAGTTTGCGGCTGCCGTCCTTGACCCGTCTGTACATGGCCGTGTCTTTCGCGCTCGGTATTATATATTCCCTGCCGCCTTTCATTCTTAAAGCGCGGCCCTTTCTTGATTTCAGCGTGAACGGGATTGGTTTCGGTTTTTTCAACTTTGCCATGGGGTGGTTGTCGGTGAGACCTTACGCGCCCGAGGTGTTTACCATGGCTCTGCCATACGTCTTTGCGGTCAGCGCCCTTTTTATCAATACCACCATTCTGGATATCGAAGGGGATCGGAAATGCCGGTATCTCACCACCGGTGTGCTGCTAAAAGAGCGCGGGGCGGCAATCCTGGCGCTGGTGCTCATTATCCTGTCCGGCATTGCGGCCTGGTTGGTCCGTGATTGGATCTGCTTGATACCGGTGGCGGCGGCCCTGCCGCTTTTCATCCTGGCCGCAATCCGCGGTCGCTTGTCGCATATCACCGCTTCCATCCGCATCGGCGGCCCATTACTGATTCTGGTGGTCGGACTGGTTTTTCCTTTTTATCTGGCCGTGGTTTTATTAATTTTCGCGTTTCTTCGATTTTATTATAAAAAACAGTTCGGCATCACCTATCCGGCTTTATAAGAGCATGATCCGATCAAGCGTTAAAAGATGAAAAAGATCCTTAATTGGCATTCGGAAAAAAATCCACGGAGGTGTTTTTGTCGATAATTTTAGACGGCACCGGTTTGACGATTGACAAATTGACCGCCATCGCCCGCAGCGGTGAGCAGGTTGAGTTGCACCCGGCAGCGCTGGAGCGCATTCGCAAATGCCGGGCCATGCTGGAAAAGAAAATTCAAGCCCGGGAGATCATGTACGGGGTCAATACAGGCATCGGCGAGTTTTCCGAAATCGTGCGGCCGGTATCGGCGAGGCCGTGCCGATTGAGCAGGTTCGGGCTGCCATGGCCAGCCGGGTTAACGTACACTGCCATGGTAATTCCGGCTGCCGGCCCGAGATCACCATGACCCTGGTTGAAATGTTAAACCGCGGGGTCACGCCGGTGGTCTGTCAGAAGGGTTCCGTGGGCGCCAGCGGTGATTTAGCACCGATGTCGCAAATCGCGCTTTTGCTCCTCGGCGAAGGCGAAGCCTACTACGAGGGCGTCCGCATGGCCGGTGCCGAGGCCATGAAGCGCGCCGGGATCACGGTCCCGGGTTTGCAGGCGCGCGATGGTCTGGCTACGATCAATGGTTCGAATCTTATCACCGCGATCAGCAGCCTGCAGCTTTATGATATTGACCGTTGGCTGCGTCAGGCGGAAATTGCCTGCGCTATGACCCTCGAAGCCCTGTGCGCCAATCTTAAACCTTATGATATCCGCGTTCACGAAAAACGCGGTTTTCCCGGGGCCATCCGTTCGGCCCGGGCAATCATGAGCTGCATTGCCGGCAGTGATCTATTAAACGGTCGCATCAAAACCAGGGTGCAGGATGCCTATTCCATGCGCTCTTCGCCTCAAGTCATTGGCGCGGCCCACGATGCGGTGGCACATGCGCGCCGGCAGGTAGAGATTGAACTCAACGGGGTCGGTGACAATCCCATCTTTCTGCCCGAGCACGATCTTACCCTCACCGGCGCCAATTTCCAGGGCAGTCCGGTTGCCCTGCCCATGGACATGGTGGGCGCGGCCGTGACCATGGTTTGCGTGCTGTCGGAACGGCGTTTGAACCGGTTGACCAACCCGGCGCTATCCGCGGGCCTGCCGGAGTTTTTGACCAAAGGCGCGGGCATGTTTTCCGGTTTGATGCTAAGTCAGTACACGGCGGATACTCTGGTGGTCGAACAACGCATCCTGTCCACGCCCGCTTCGATTCAATCCATTCCCGCGGCTGCTGACCAGGAAGATTTTGTTTCCATGGGCATGAACACGGCTTTGAAGAATCAGCAGATCCTGGAGAACGCCTACGCCGTGCTCGGCATCGAATTTATGGCCGCCGCCCAGGCCCTCGATTTCCGCGATTTCCAGCCAGGCCGCGGGGTCCAGGCCGCCCGCCGGGTCATCCGGCAGTATGTCGGTCACCTTGAAGAAGACCGGCCGCTCTTTCCCGATCATAACCGGATGCAGGCTCTGGTGCGCCGGGGAGACATTTTACAAGCCGTGGAGCAGGAAGTGGGGAGTCTGGCGTGAAGACATTTTCCAACACATTTCGTCATTCCACCAGCGCCGCCAGGACCGCTTAACAATGAACGCGGAAAAAATGATGGAAATTAAAAACACGGTCATGCCCCGGGTATTATTGCTAATACTTCTGGTTGGATCAACGATTTTTTCCCAGACCAGCCAGAACCAGGAAGGCCTGGCGGCTTTTCAGCGGGGCGATTACCATCAGGCCCTGGAACACTTCACGGCTGCGATCAAGAAGGATCCGAAGCAGCCCGAATATTATTACAATCGGGGGCTAACGTACGCTGCCTGCAATCAGCTGGAACCAGCCATATCGGATTTCAATCAGGCCATCAAGCTTAATCCTGGTTATGAACTGGCCTACCACAACCGCGGCCTGGTTTTTTACCGGCTGGCAGATCGCGAACGCGCGTTGCGGGATT
>CBFGIH010000052.1:6607-8804 GCA_965648775.1 Caldifarciminota bacterium
GATCAGCCTCAATGCCGGCAACCCTTTGATTTACAACGACCGCGGCAATATCTACATGGATAAAAAGGATTACCCCGCCGCGATCCGGGATTACACCAGGGCGATTGACCTCAAGCCCGATTACGCGCGGGCTTACTGCAACCGCGGCCTGGCTCATCTCAAAAATGCCGCGTTTGAACTTTCCGTCCGGGATTTCAGCCGGGCCATTGAGCTTGATCCGAACTACGCAAAGGCCTATTATTTTCGCGGCGCGGCTTACGACAATCTCGAGCAGTACGATAAGGCGGACGATGACTACCGCCACGCCGAGCGGTTGGATTCCTCTTTATCGGTGAAGACCGGACCCGGTGAACCCGGCCGCCGCAGTTTCATGAAGGCGTTCAATCTGGGCTGCCAGGCGCTCAAGCAAGAAAATTACGAGGAAGCCGTTAGAAATTTCAGCGCGGCTCTGGCGGAGGCGCCCACTGATGCCCGGGTTTTTTACAACCGGGGATTGGCCTATGAAAAACTGGGCGATGGACTGAGGGCGGCGGCTGATTATTCCGAAGCGTTGCGTCTGGATCCAGGTTTTGACAACGCCCGCTTTAACCGGGCCGCCCTGCGTTACCGGCTAAGCGATTACCAGGCAGCGTTGGCGGATTACACGGAATTCATTGCCTCGCATCCAGACCACGCTGATGCTTATCGCAACCGGGCGTTGTGCTATCTGGCATTGAAAGACAACGAGAGCGCCGCGGCCGATTACAGTCGTGTTCTGGTTATTGACAGTACAAACTCGGTGGATTATTACAACCGCGGTAACGCATATTTCAATCTGGGACAGTTTGACCGGGCACGCGCCGACTACACCCGTGCTCTTGATCTTCGTGCCGATTACCCCGAGGCGTATTATAACCGGGCGGTGGTTTACATCAAGAAGGGCTTGCGGGAATATGCCATCAATGATTTAATGAAAGCCGCCGCGCTGGGTTACCAACCCGCCCGGACCACATTGAAGGATAAATATGGCCTGGAATACCGTTGAGGCGTGGTCGGTTAAGGGGAACGAAAGGAGATAAGATGAAAAAGGTGGGAATCATCCGCTGTGCGCAAACCGAGGATATCTGCGGTGGCGATATTGATTTTGCCGTCGGCCGCCGGGGCACGCAGGCATTCAAGGAGACCGGCCCGGTAGAGGTCGTGGGTTTTGTTTCGTGCGGCGGCTGCCCCGGCAAAAGGGCTGTGTTCCGAGCGCAAATCATGGTCGAACGCGGCGCCCAGATTATCGCCTTCGCTTCCTGTGTCAGCCGGGGCACGCCTAACGATCATCCCTGCCCTCATTTTGGCCGAATAAAAAAAGTCATGATGCGTGAACTCGGGCCGAAAATCAGGATCATTGATTGGACCCACAAATAAAAGGAATCCAGAACGGAGGCAATCGGTCATGGTGAAAAACAAACCGGTGCAAATCGGTGATATTGAATTGAGGATCGTCACGGACGGAGTCTTTCGGATTGACGGCGGTGCGGTTTTTGGCACGGTGCCGAAAACCATCTGGTCGAAGATGGTCAGGCCGGACGAAAACAATCTAATTACTTTATCCCTGAATTGCCTGTTGATCCGCACCTCCGGTCAGACGATTCTGGTGGATACCGGCGTCGGCGAGAAAATGGCGGATAAACTGAAGGAAATATACCAGATCAGCAAAGAAAAAAATTTGCTGCAGTCCCTGGCTGCGGCCGGCGTCGCACCGGAGGCGGTCAATATGGTGGTCAACACCCACCTGCATTTTGATCACTGCGGCGGCAACACCCTGCCTCTGGAGGAGAATTACCGGCCGGCCTTTCCCAATGCGCTGTACCTGATTAACGAAATGGAGTGGGCTGACGCTTTGCGGCCCGATGACCGGTCGCGCTCAAGCTACCTTAAAGAAAATTACCTTCCGCTGGAACAGGCCGGACAATTGCAGTTGATTCCGTGGGAAAAGGAAATCGCCCCCGGTGTGCGCTTGATACCGACTCCCGGCCATACCCGCGGACATCAATCAGTGTTAATTCAATCCGGCGGGCAAACCGCCTTTTATCTCGGCGATACGATTTGTATCAGTCAGCAGATAAAACCAGCCTACCTAACCGCCTTTGACCTCTATCCCGTGGAATTGATGAAAACCAGGAAACAGATACTGAAACAGGCGAAAGATGAAAATTGGTTGTTGATC
>CBFGIH010000053.1:0-8672 GCA_965648775.1 Caldifarciminota bacterium
CCTGGTCATCAAAAACGGCGATAAGATCGCGCTGATCGGCAAAAATGGTGCCGGTAAATCCACCCTGTGCCGGATCATCGCCGGCTTCGAAACGCCGCACGTCGGCCGCCGGCGCGCCAGCGAGAAACTGGTCATCGGCGCCTTTTCCCACGAGATCATGCTGGGTTTGAATCCGGAAAGTTCGGTTATCGATGAGGCGCTACGCGACGCACCCGCGGAAGTGCATAACAACATCCGTAGTTATCTGGGTTCTTTTCTTTTTTCCGGAGACGAAATTCATAAAAAAATCCGGGTGCTTTCTGGCGGCGAAAAAACCCGGCTTGTAATCCTCAAGACCATGCTCAAACCGTCCAATTTGCTGATTTTAGACGAACCGACTTATCATCTGGATGTTGAATCGGTCGAGGTGATCCGGCAGGCGGTCAACGCCTATGACGGTACCATCATTTTTGTCACGCATGACCGCGACCTGATCGCCGATTTCGCAAATCGTATTTTGGAGCTGAAAGAAGGAAAACTTCGGGATTATCCGGGTGGCTACGATTACTATCTGTGGAAACGGCAACAAGCGCCCGGTCCATTGCCCATCACCCCATGATCTCCGGCGCCAGCAGATTATCCAGAAAGAAGCGCGACGAGTCAAACTCCGGGAATCTTTCTCCAAACCGGGTATCATCCATAATCCCGACAAGGCGAAAAAACTCTTCGCCGAGTATCAGCGCCTGGCCGAGGAAATCGAGCAGCTGGAAAAACAACAAAACCCGGACAATGTTGATCGTTAAGCAAAACCAGGACTGCCCGGCTGAGCAAATCGGCACGAAAGCCCGCAACCTTCAGATATTGCAAAAATATTTCCCGGTGCCGGAGTTCGTCGTTGTTGCCACTAACGTCTGGGAACAAAACCACGCCCAGGGCATGATTCCCCCGTCTTTGCAGGAGGAACTAAGAAAAATCCTTACTCCCTGGTTGCAGCGGGGCAAGGTCGCTGTTCGCTCGTCGGCAACCACGGAAGACCTGGCTGGTCGGTCATTTGCTGGTATGTATAAAACCGTATTAGGCCTGGATCGCTTTGAAGATGTGCTCGGCGCGATCAAGCAGGTCTGGACTTCGCACAAATCAAAACGGGTTGCCGCGTACCGCCGATGGCACGGTATCGCTCCCGGGAAAATGGCGGTTATCATCCAGCGCCAGCTCCAGCCTGAAACCAGCGGAATTATGATTACCCGCAGTCCGTTTGACGAAGATGAGCTGATCATCGAATGCGGGCCGGGGCTGGGCGATAAATTGGTATCCGGCCAGATCCCACCAGTCCGTTACCGGGTAAAGCAGAAAAAGGTAACTAAGCCTGATAACCGGGGGCTGCTCAGCGACCACCAGGTGCGGGAATTGATCGCGGCTGGCCGCCGGCTCGCGGAGATATTCACCGCCCCGCAGGACATTGAGTGGGCTTACGAGAAAAACCGGCTGTATATTCTGCAGGCGCGGCCGCTGACCGTTCAGGAAACGGTCCCTCGTCGTCGGGGAACAGTATGGTCGAACGTCAACTTGCGTGAAACGATCCCGGACCCGATCACGCCCATGGGCTGGTCGCTCTTTAACGATGTCATTTTCTATGAAATTGCTCATTGGGTATTTATGATCCCGGTAACCAGAGCCGTGTACGACCGATATCCAATGGTGGAACGACGGCTGGGCCGATTATATTGGAATCTGAACAATTGCCTGGCTTACGCCGCCCCTCTGAATCCAATTCTTCGCATATTCAAGTTGCGCAGTCTTGATCCCCAGATCATAGAAGCCGTCAAGGTCGTTGATCTCCGGCAACTACCCCGGCCAATCCCCGCACTCAGATATATTTTCTGGGGTCCGTGGGCCTTGTTCCGCCTGATTCGCTACCTGTTAAAAGGATTTATCTTTCACCGGTCGATCAGCCGTAATGTCACCAGTCATTTTGATAAATCGGCGCGATGGCTTAAACATCTGGAAGTCACCGGTGAACTTAAAAAAGGACTGGCCAACTGCGACCACTGGCTGCGCTCATGGCTGCGCCAATACGGTCGAACATACTTCAGCTCTATTTTTATCGGTCTTTTCCAAATGATGATCTTGATGACCCTGATGAAATGGCGACTGGGTCAGAAAGGAGAAGTTCTGGCCCGCAAAGCAGTGGTCGGGATCATTGACCAAACCGGCGCAATGGCCATGGCGCTCCAGCAACTGGGTGCGATGGCCCGGACACACCTGCGCCGCGATATAATAGAACTCCGGGACCTAAAGAACCTGCTCGCTGCCGATTCCGGTTTCCGACAGGCATATGATTTATTCCTGGATGAATTCGGACACCGAGGACCGGGTGAATTTGATTTTGGAAAACCCAACTGGCGCGATGATGAAAACATGACCCTGGCGGTGATCATCGCCGCCGCGAAAGCTCGGCCTAATACAATTGATCGTGAAGCGGAAATGAAAAAAATAGAAAAAGGTCTCACGCCCTTGGCTTGTTTTATGTTTCGTTTTTTCCGGTCTCGATTGGAGTCGTTGACACCGCTGAGAGAAAATGGAAAACATCATTATTTTAAATTTGGTCGCCGGTTAAAGGATCAGATGTTGGCTATTGCCCTGAACCTGAAAAAAAATGGTTACCTGCGAAGACCCGACGATATTTTCTTTCTTACCCTGTCCGATCTGGAGCGGATAAAAACCGGTCAACTGACTCCAACCGCAGGCAGAGCCCTCATAACTCAGCGCCGCCGGGAAATTGCGCAACACGCCCGGCTTGAAGCCCCCGACATCATTTATGAAAGCGGCGAGCGTATTAGCACCCCGCGACAAGCCGGCACAGCTTATGAAGCCGAGCCGCTCACTTTCGGGCGACAGCGAGCGCGGGCGCGCATCATCGCCGATTTCCGGCAGGCAAGCAAACTGAAAAAAGGTGAGATCCTGGTCACCCATCACTCGGATCCGGGCTGGACACCGCTGTTTCTGATCGCCAGCGGGGTGATCGTGGAAGTGGGAGGATTGATCTGCCACGCCGCCATGGTCGCCCGGGAATTGGGCATACCGGCGGTGGTCTTGCCGAATGCCACCCGGTTGATTGCTGACGGCGGCTTGGTAGAACTGGACGCGGACGAAGGAAGAGTAACAATCATCTGCAGATAATCACCAGACCGCTTAGCATCATAAGCTTTCGCCATACTCCTTCTTTCCCTTGATACAATTTCGTTACACTTTGATCTTATAAAAAATAGGAGAATGGAGGTTTTATGCCAATAAAAACCGCGGTCTTACTGCTGGTCTTAACCAGTTTCGTGTTTAGCGCGCCGCGCGTCGTGCTTTGCGAGGAAGCATATTCTGAAGGTTGAGGCAGTTGTGCTCCCGCCAGCTGTACGCTGGACGCAATTGCCGCATCCAACCCATCGCGTATTGCCGCCATTGAATGGCATCCTTACACGAGCTATCCATTCGGTACCACTGAAGCCAATCAACGCTGGCATTCATATCCCGCTCCGTACTGGTATAATAATAGCTGGGCTTACGCCACTCCCTGGCTCTGGACTGACGGCGACAAGCACTCCAATTACAGTTATACTTCCTGGCGTTCCTTTATTAACACCGAAATGAGTAAGCCTGCTCCTTTCACCTGCCGGACCTGGGGTAATTACTCCTTGACGGAAGGTAGCGGCACAATCTATGCCCGCTTTAGAAACGACAGCACGGCAACCGTTAGCGGCCGCATACGATTTGTTATCACCGAAGACAGCTTGTATTACGTTGGACCCAACGCTGATTCCTGGCACAATCACGTCGCCCGGGACTTTCTGCCTGACACCTCGGGCACGGCGTTCACCCTCTCCCCCGGTGATTCGATAACCGCCAGCCGCAGCTTTACGATTCAAAGCGGTTGGAATCAGGATCGATGTAAAATTATCGTTTGGGCGCAAAGCGCATCCCTTTTACCTGATTCCACCCGGGATGTCTGGCAAGCGGGCATACAAAATGTAATGGACATGTACATAAATATCGGCGAGCGCGACCAGGTTTCGCTCCAGCCCGCAATTATGGCCATCCCAAATCCGTGCGTCGGCCGAAGCGAAATTCGTTTCACGCTTTACCGAAATGCGGAATATGCGATCGGTATTTATGACCTGATGGGTCGTGCGGTCCGGACTTTCCACGGCACGGCCAGTGGCGCCGAAGAATCTGTGATCTGGAACGCGGACCGCGACGACCGGACCAAAGTCAAACCGGGTGTTTACTTCTATCGGATCGAGAGCAAGCGCTTCAAATCCGGAGGCAAAATCGTTCTGCAATAAAGAGTACCGGATCGAACGCTTGACAGATCATTGCTCGTGATGATAATAGCTGGAGGTGACGAGATTAAAAACTTTTTGCTTATAACGTGGGTCATGATCGGCATCGGTTATGGCAGCCGGTTCGAATTCGATCTTGAATCCGGCGCCGCTTTCGTTCGCTACAGCGATATTCAGATCCCCAAAAGCACCGGTACCTTAATCTCCTTTGCCGAAGAGTTGTCCACCGATCCAGCGTGGTTTATCCGCGGCCGCTTGAATTATTATTTAAATGCCCGCAACTCCTTATCCGTCCTGGTCGCGCCCTTGACCCTGCGCGGATCGGGCCGGGTGGACCGCGAAGTCGTATTCGAAGGAGTGACCTTCCCCGCGAACATTCGGTTATCCACCGTTTATAAATTCAATTCTTATCGACTTTCATATCAGCATTACTGGCCGATCGGTGGGCGGTTACGGGTCGGTCTTGGGGCCACGGCCAAGATCCGCGACGCGGCCATCAGTATCGAAGGCACAACCGGTAATGCAGATTCGACCATATTTTCCGAAAAAACCAATATCGGCTTCGTGCCGATTGTGCGGTTCAGCGGCTGGTGGAACTTTGCCGGGCCAATGTCCTTAATGCTGGAAGGTGATGCCCTGGCTGCCCCCCAGGGCCGGGCCGAGGATGTTGCCATCACGCTCCAGGGTCGGATCAATAACCGGATCCTGCTTAAGGCCGGTTACCGGGTGCTTGAAGGCGGCTCGGATGTCGAGGCCGTTTACAGTTTCACCTGGGTCAACTACCTGCTTGGCGGGGTAATCGTCAGGTTATAATTCAGCGCGAGCGATGGATAAAATCATTTCCAGAATCCACGGGGAACTGAAGAAAAATTCCCGCGTCCAAATCCAGCAGAGTTTCCAGCGCTTCTTCAAGGAACCGGTCAAGTGCTACGGGGTGAAGACACCGGTCGTGGGCAAGATCGCCCAGCATTTTTGGAAGGAAATCGAGGGCCTTGGCAAGAAACGGATCTTCGGCCTCTGCGCCGAGTTGTATAAATCTGATTACTGCGAGGATGCATTCATCGTCTCCTGGTGGGTCCCGAAACTCGCGGCCGAGTACAAGCCGTCTGATTTCAAGACTTTCCAGACCTGGATCAGCCATTACATCAACAACTGGGCCAAGTGCGACGGATTCTGCTGCAGCACCATGGGCCGGTTCATAGAAAAGTACCCGGCGTATCTCACGAAGATCAAGGCCTGGACCGGGTCCCGCAACCGCTGGCTCAAACGGGCCGCGGCCGTGTCCCTGATCAATCCCGCCCGGCAGGGAAAGTTATTAAAAGAGGTTTTTGAGATCGCGGATCGACTGCTGATGGATCCGGATGACATGGTCCAGAAGGGGTACGGGTGGCTGCTCAAGGAAGCCAGCCGGCGGCACCAGGCCGAGGTTTTAAAATACGTGATTCGCAATAAAAAGCGCATGCCGCGCACGGCCCTGCGCTATGCCATTGAATTGATGCCCAAGCACTTCAAGCAAAAGGCGATGAGTTAGATCCAGGTCCTGCGGTCTTCGATCGCGCTTCGGACCTTGGCCGGGAAAGGTACGTGATCCTCGAGCATACCCTGATAACCAGGGGGATAGATCAGCTCGCCGAATATTAGCCAGGTGCGTTATAAACGCGGATCGGTCTGTCCGAAGGATTAACCTTAGATCATGTTGAAAAACCACCAGCCGTTTACTGGCGGTCGCGGGTGTGCGGGCAGTATTTTGTGCAACTAATCGTTGACCCTGGCGGCCAGACGACAAATTTTGCGGCCGTAATGCTTCGCCCGCTCAAGAGCGGCTTTGTTCGGTGCTCCAACCGCTGCCGGCCCATAGTGGCTCTCTGACGCATCGCCGGCAACGATCATGCCGTGAATCAACAGCGCCGTGAGCATAGACAAGAGGCAGGTCTCGGCGCCGCAATGCGTGCCGCCTGAAGTCGTGAAAGCACCGCCGACCATGCCGGCCAGACGACCGTGCAATTTCACACTGCGGTCGATGAATTTTTTAATCTGGGCCGCCATTTGTCCGTAATAAGTCGGCGAGCCGAGGATGAGGGCGCGGTATCGCGGCAGATCATCAACTTTTACGCGGTGGACAGGCCGGCAGTCGCAGGCTCCGCCAGCTTCTTTGACGCCAGCCGCGACCGCCTCCGCCAGTTTCCTGGTGTTGCCGGAACGGGAATAATATACGATCAGAACTTTATTCATGGCTGCTCCTCTTTGAAACCGGAATTTTTTTCGGGAAGATGTGAAACGCCTGGGCCGTAACAAACTCTGATGGCATATCAAGGTGATAAAAGCAGAACCGCTAAGCTGACCGCCAGGCAGTAAATACCGAACCAGTGGAATCCTTTCCAGACCGTTCGCTTTAAGACATAGAGCGCGGCCAGGCCGAAAATGAAACTGACCGCTGCGCCCACCAGCAAGGCCGGCAGATCGCTGATGCGGTTGATGGCCTTGATTTCCAGCAGATTGGCCGCCAGGATCGCGGGCAGTGACATCAGAAATGAAAATTCAAACGCCGCGCCGGGATCGGTGCGAACCGCCAGCGCTGAGGCGATGGTCAATCCGGAACGCGAGAGACCCGGGAAAACAGCAAGCATCTGTGCCAGGCCCACCGCCGCCGCGCGCTTACGGTTTATGGTTTCCCGGCCGCGGTGGAAAAAGCCGGAGCCGATCAAGATCACACCGGTCAGACCAAGGAAAAAGCCGATCAGCCGCAGATCGGAAAAAGAATTTTCAATCGTGGTTTTGAAAAGAAGGGCAAAAAGACCAATGGGAATATTGCCGATAATGATCATGACCGCATAAGACCACGCCGCTTGTTTGCCGTGGCACATGCCCCCGATAAGCTCTGCCAGCCGGCGCCGGAAAAATACCACGGTCGCCAGCAGGGTGCCGAAATGCAAAAATGCGGAAGTGGCGACCGGTTCGGAAATCTTCAGGATTTTGCCCAGTATGGCCAGATGACCGGAGCTGGAAATAGGCAGAAGTTCAGTCAGCCCCTGAACGCCGCCCAAAACGATATGTTCGATCATCCCGCTAAGAATCCGGCCAGGCCGGCGAGCATGACTGCTTTAAGCGCCAGGCTGGCGCGAACCAGGTTTAGCCGATCTGGCCGGCGCCAAACCAGGATGATCGTGAAAATCAATAACGGCGCCGCACCGGCCAGAACGATGATGAAATATTTGAGCCCAAGCAATTTCAACAAATAAGGAACCGGCAAGGCAGCCAGGCACAGGACAAGCAAAACCACGGCCGCGGTGAGGGCCGGTCTGGTTCCGAATCTGACAGGCAGGGATATAACTCCCGCGGCGCGGTCGCCTTCCATATCCAACGCGTCCTTGATGATCTCCCGGGGCCAGTGCACGAGCAGGGCATAAATAAAAGGCAGGATGCAGATCGGATTCCGACCGATGATGCCGCCCAGCAGGAAACTCAAGCCAGCGGTCAACGCCACCAGGATATTGCCAATGTAGTGCCGCTTGAGAAAAAGCGCGTAAGCAAACAGAGCGATGAGCGCGGTCAGAATCAAAAGGACGGGGAAAAAACCAAGCGTAAGTCCGCCGGTGAGGGCGATGGCGGAAAAAAACACGGCTTCAACCAGGACACCGTTCCGGCTGACCCGACCGCTGGGCAAGGGCCGGCCCGGGTTGTTGATCCGGTCGATTTCCACATCCATGAGGTCGTTGATGATATTACCGAAAGCGCACGCGGCAAAGCCGGCCACGCCAGCAGCGAGTAAACGATTATTAAAAAAAAAGGGGCCGCCGATCCAGGCGCCGACCCAGACCGATAACACCGTGATCAGGCAGTTGACGGGCCGGATGATCACCAGATAGCCCATGGAATATTGTATCTATTTTGCTACAAGAAGTCAATGCGGTCTGGCGTGCTGATTGACAGTTATTCAATTTTAATTATAATTGCTCAGCATGAAGGTCCTCGCGGTGGATTACGGCCGGAAACGCGTCGGCCTGGCGATCAGCGATCCTCTGGGCATTATTGCCCAGCCCTACCTGACCCTGACCGTGAAAAACCAAATTTCCCTGATAAAACGACTTAAGTATACCATCAAAGAAAACGACGTGCAACTGGTCCTGATCGGTCAACCTGTATCCCTGCGCGGCGAACCGACAAAAATTGCCGATGAGGTTGGACGTTTTGCCCGTTTGTTGTCCAGGGCAACGGGCATCCGCGTACGACTCTGGGATGAACGTTTCACGACGCGCTTTGCACAGCAAAAATTCCGCGACCTCGGACTCAAAGCAAGTAAAAAAACCAGGGATCAAATCGCCGCCGCGATCATGCTGGAAGAATACCTGAAGTCAGAAGGAA
>CBFGIH010000054.1:0-2435 GCA_965648775.1 Caldifarciminota bacterium
CTGCCCGGCAATGGTCTCAGCGCCGCAGGAGATGGAGTAGGTCCGGTCGAACGGGCCCGGCATGTCACATTTTCTCTGGGGGATGCCAGCAACATCGTCATGGATGAAAATGGATCCCGCTTTTATTTCCGGGGTCAGGTTTTTACTACTCGCTTGCTCGGACTGGCCAATGTTTATAACTGCCTGGCTGCCCTGACTTTAGCCATGGAATTGGGTGTTCCGGCCAAAGCCGCCGCCGAAGTTCTGCCGAAAATCGAATCTGAACCCGGCCGCTTTGAACCAATCCGACGCCGGGGATTCTTAATTATCAATGATAGCTATAATGCCAATCCATTATCAATGACCTCGGCGCTGGATTTTGTATCCCGTCTTAGCCGGCCACGGGTATTGATCCTTGGTGACATGAAGGAACTTGGGCCAGAATCCGAGGAACATCACCGCAAAATCGGTGATTTGATCCGCCAGATCGGCGGCCGGCTGTTGACCATGGGCGCTGAAAGCCGGTGCTACGGCGGCCGGCACTTTTCAAAACGCCAAGATCTGCTGAACCATCTTCTCGCTGATTTAAGAGGTGATGAGGTTATTCTGATTAAAGCGTCGCATGCCCTCCGTTTTGATCGAATTCTTTGCGATCTATTAAGGAGGTTATAACTCGATGGTCATCAAAGGAAATAATTAAATGCTTTACCTTCTTTTATATCCTTTAAAAGAAATTTTCGGTCCTTTCCGTCTGTTCGGTTATATCACTTTTCGCAGTGCCTATGCCGTGGTCGCCGCCATCTTGATCACGCTTGTTCTGGGACGGCCTTTCATCCGTTTCTTGCAGAACCGGTCAATCGCCCAGCGGATCCGGGAGGAAGTGCCAGCGACGCATCGTGGGAAGGAGGGAACGCCTTCCATGGGCGGATTAATGATGCTTGCCGCCATTCTGGGCGCCGCGCTTCTTTTCGCGGACTTGGGCAATCACAACGTTATTATCCTGATTATGACGACGGTCTGGTTTGGTGTATTAGGCGCTTGGGATGATTATATCAAGATTTTCCGCAAAAAGCCCAAGGTTAAATTGGCGTTTCAACTCATCTTCGGGCTGGGACTTGGAATATACTTGATGCACAACGGTCCGGCGGGCATCGCCACGAAAACGAACCTGATTTTTATCAAAAACTATGTGATTGATTTCGGTCTGTTGTATCCCCTGTTCATAATGCTGGTGGTGGTTGGTGCTTCCAACGGCGTCAATCTCACCGACGGTCTTGACGGCCTCGCCACGGGTCTAATCGGCATCAGCGCCCTGGCCTACGCCTTCCTTGCCTATGCGACTGGCAACGCAATTTTCAGCGAATACTTGAACATCATGTTCATCCGCAGCGCCGGCGAGATCACGGTTTTCTGCGCTGCCATTCTGGGCGCCAGCCTCGGTTTTTTATGGTATAACAGTTATCCGGCGCAGGTTTTTATGGGCGACACCGGCTCTTTGAGCCTGGGCGCGATCATTGGCACAGCCGCTATTTTGATCAAGCATGAAATCCTCCTGCTGCTGGTGGGCGGTATGTTTGTCCTCGAAGTGCTTTCGGTCATCCTGCAAATTGTTTATTTCCGCCGCACCGGCGGCCGCCGTCTGTTTCGAATGGCGCCCCTGCATCATCATTTCGAGTTGAAGGGTTGGGCCGAACCTAAGATCGTGGTTCGCTTTTGGATCATCGGTATCATCTTTTTGATGATTGCCCTGTCCACGCTGAAGGTGAGGTAAAAAAGTTATGAAGATTTTATTGTTGGGACTGGGCCGGGCGAATATCGCCGTTGCCCGTTATCTGCTCGCCCGCAGCGCGGAGCTGTTCCTGTACGAAGAACATCCGGAAAATTTAAGCCCGGAGGCCCGAACATTGTTTCCGAACCAGGGCATCGCCGCCGACCTCACTGGCGGCGGAGATTATGACCTGGCAATCGCCTCGCCCGGTTTTCCGGACAACGCGCCGGTGATCAATGCCCTGCGCTCCCGCCGCGTGCCGGTTATCGATGAAATCGAATTCACTTACCGGGAATTGAATGATCCGCCCGTGACCGCCGTTACCGGCACCAACGGGAAAAGCACGACCGCCTCTCTGATCAGCAGTATCCTGACCCAGGCGGGGATCACCAATTTTCTGGGCGGTAACCTCGCGCCGGGTCGGCCATTTTCCCAGGTGCTGTTTGAACCGCGTTATGACCATTATGTTCTCGAGGTTTCTTCGTTCCAACTCACGCGCACGGATTCTTTTCATCCCCGGATCGCGGTGCTGACCAATATCGGGATAGATCACTTAAACTGGCACCACGATCAAGCCGAATATATTGCCGCCAAGGCCCGGCTTTTCCGTCGACAGACCGACGACGACAAGGCAGTGCTTAATGCCGATGATGCTGCGGTCCGCCGTCTGGCAGATGGAATCAAGGCG